>NZ_LYTM01000013.1:0-129343 GCF_001672445.1 Mesorhizobium sp. WSM3873
GGGGGGGACGTCAATCGTCGTCAAGCGTCGCTGACGCCTGAGCTGCCGACCGTTCGAGTGTCGCCTCGAACAGCCCGGTCTTGTCGCCTACGGATGTGTGACGGAAAACTTCTGAAACTCCTTTCGGGCGCCGCACCCGACGTCTCGCGCCCCTGATGCGGGGTGTTGGCGTCGTGACTGTCGCAAAGGATGTATCAAACCAGAAACAATCCTTTGATTGCTTGAAGGCCCGATGCGTTGGGAGCGACCATCGCCATTGCCTGGCTTGACAGTCCAAGATGGTCTTTCAACACCGCGTTGACGATCGAGCGGGCATCGGTGGTGACTGCCAAGTCGGTCCCCTCGTGGAGCTGATCTGGCGCCAATCCGGGCCAGCGACCCGCGATCCGCCCTCCGGCTATCGCACCACCCATCAAGAACGCTACGCTGGCACTGCCATGGTCGGTGCCGCCTTGGTCGTTGAAGTGGGCAGAGCGCCCGAATTCCGTAATGCCTAGCACAACGGTTTGACGCCAGATTGCGGCTGCCGCTTCCGAGAACGCGACGACACCGCGCGCCAATGTCCCAAGGGTGGCCGAAAGACGCTCTCCCTGAGCAACGTGGGTATCGATACCGTCCAACTGCAGCAGGGCCACGCGCGGGCCGTCCGGCCCGGACAGCGCCTGCCCCGCGGAGGTCGCCGCTGCGACAAAGCTTGCAGCACTCAGCGCATGTCGCCGCGCAAGCAATGTCTGCACGGCGTCTCCGGCTGAACCGGACGCCTCGCCGAGCCAAAGGCGGGCGAGGTCAAGTCCCGGATTGCCCAACACAAGATCGAAAAGCGCGTCATTTGGCAGGCCGGCCGGCGCAGCACGCCAGATTGGTTGCCTTCCCTGCGACAGCACCGAAGCGGCTCTTCCCGGCCAGCCAAAATCGCCGCCGTCGAAATCGCCGTCGAACAGCACCCTCTGCGCGGCGTCATGCGATCTCCCGATATCCGGGATGCCCGTCGCGGGCAGGATCAGCAATTCGCCAGCCGAATAGAACCGAGCAAGAGGTTCCAGCGCCGGATGAAGTGCGAACAGCGGATCAAGCTTCACACCGAACGCGTCGTCGGAGGTGCCAAGTTCTCTCGCCCTGCCTCGTCCCCGCCGGAAATCCGGATCACCATGGGGCGGCAGCGCGGCCAGCGCATCAAGTCCGCCCCGAAGGTGGACGACCAGCAGCCGCGGGTGGCTGTCGCCGGCAAAAACCGCCGAAGCAAAGCCTGCGCTGGTAGCAAACAGCGAGGTAAGACCCAAACCCTGGAGGGCCGTGCGGCGCGTCAATTGCATTTCGGATAGTCCGGATTAGCGACGTCCGGCGTTCCGGCCGTCGAAAATCCAAGCTGATCGGCATTTGGGATCACGCCCTTTTTGATCGGGGCCTCCGGCAAACTCGCAGTGGTCCGAGCCAACAGTCCCGCCAGGACTGGAGCGGCAAGGGACGTCCCCGAACAGATATTCTGTCTTAGCTTGTGATTGTTTGTACTCCGCCAAAGCACCTGGACGCCAACGCCGGGCTCGGACATGGCCGCGCCAAAAGCGCCGCCATTCCAAAGCACATCACACCACCCGTTTGAAACGGTGCTGCACACGCCAGTGCCGGTGCCGGTCGGGATATAAGTGCTGTCGGATGCCGAGACACTTTGGATGAAGCCTTGCGTCGGGTTTGGAGAAACATATTCCGACGCATTGGCCGGGAAAAAGGACTGTACCCACGACGCCTCGTCGTCTTCCCGCGCATTGCCCGCCGCAATCACGATGCGGACCTGCTTGTTTGCGATCTCAAACAGCAGCTTGTCCATCTGACCAAGCAGGTCCAATTGGCCACCCTTCTTCGCGGTCTCCATGAACTGCGTGCCCCAGCTGATGTTCAGGATTTGGCCGGCCGACGCATGATCACTGACATATTGTAGGGCGACAAGCGGCGGTCCGACGATCTTCGACTTTTCGCCTTCAAATGCCTTGACAATCTTGAGTGGCACCCCTGGGCTGACCCCAACGATGCCAAGGAATTGACCGCTTGTTGTACCTTGCACGCGCATTCCGCCAATGATGCCTGCGACCATCGTGCCGTGACCTTGAGTGTCTGGCGCGCCGGTGGTCGTGCTGCATGGGGTCACCATACAGTTGATCCGTTCCGAAATATTGAGAAGCCCTTTTGTGACGACGTCGTCGTCGACGCCGCTATCGATGATCCAGACCGCAGGCCCGCCGGTCACAGGACTGGGCGACCCGATGACTCTGCAAACGCTCGGCGGCACGAGCTTGTCACCCGTCACAGGCTCTAGCCGACTACGTGCTTCGCAACCGCCATCCGCGAACAGGCTTACTTCAAGTGAGTCCGGCTCCTGATACCCTTCCGAAAGAAGCTTGTTCGCTTCCTCGTCGGTAAAGCTTCCAGTGACCAGGCTAAACCCCAGATCCGGCATGTCGACAGCCTGCAGGGCGTCCCCCGACGGATTGATCTTGTTCAGGCTGGTGATAACCGATGCAAATCTGTCCTTGTCCGCAAGTGGCGCGATGAATGTGTGTTGCGTTACTTGCGGCCCGCCGGGGTCTTCGTCCGCGTGCACGATTGTGGACGCGGAAAGTGTGGTGGCGAGAAAAGTCACAAGCCAGGCGAACCTCATGGATCCCAACCGTCTGCTGGTCGACTGACTGGCAGCATGCTCCCAATAGCTCTTTCTGTCCACGGCAAAGCTTTGGAGGCGAACCGCTCGAGGGCTCTTCTTGCAGCCAAAGAAAAAGCAGCCTACGTTGTTGTCGCACGCTCAAAGCGCGTGGAGCAACGCTTGTGCCCAAGGTGAAACTCAAGCAGGGCCGACAGGCTCAGGAGATTGGCGCGGCGCTCGTGGGAGCCTGGCTGAAGGCTTTGCCGCCCGCATTCACGGCGACTGTATCAGCGGTAGTCTCGACAAGTCCTTTGCGTATAACCGTCGACATACCGAACGCATTCACGCTCAACGATGTCATAGCTCTGCGCACTGGGGATAAAAGTGGCAGCCTTCGAAGTGTGAAGGTGGGACAGATCACAGGTGCTACGGGAAACACCTTACGTGTTGTTGATCTTGCTGGTGTCGATATCGACTATAAAGGCAAGAGCTTGCTGAATGGCGTAGTGTCGAAAGTAAAAGACCTGAATGACGTCATTTTTCGTAACGAACTTACTATTGTGTTGGAGCAGATCGTCGACGCGAAAGTGAAACTGGCGTGCGATGCGCCTACGGAGCTGACTGTGGTCCTGCCGGCCCTGCCGGAAGGCGTTGTCACGCGAGAGGACCTGATAGATTACCTCGGGGCGTACCACAAAAACGCGCAGGGTCGGCACTATCATGACGAGCTTGCGTCCGCGGTCCTTTTCGGCTGCCGATAGCAAACTTCAAGATCAGTTCGGCAGCCCTGCGGCGAGCAGCCCCTTCAACAGCGCGGCCCGATCCTCCTCCAGGCGATAGGGCTCCTTGGCCACGAATCGACTGCAGGAAAAGCTGGGTGTACCCGCCAACACGCGAGCCGCGTACGACTTTGCATCGCTGTCCCGGCCAAGCGCCGAGCTCGAAGCGGCCATGTAGGCCGTAACCCATGTCGGCATGGTCGACGAACGGCTCAAAGCGACCAATGCCGGCTCGGGCCGGCCCGCAATGAAGTGGACGATGCCGCGAAACGGCCAATACCAGGATGGTTCATAGAGCGGATCGAGCACCTGCGCCCGCTCGAACCATTGCATGGCGCGATCCGGTTCGCCGCAAAATGTGTAGAGGGTGCCGAGATAGGAAACCTGCTCGGGATCGTTCGGATTGAGGTAGAGGGCCCGTGCGTAGAGTTGCGCGGCGACGTCGAAGTCTCGCAGGTGCAGCAGCACCCAGCCGAGAATGTTGAGGCAGACCGGATCGTTGGCGGAGAGCGCCACCGCCTTCTTGGCAATTTCATGCGCCTCGTCGAGCAGGGCGTCGGAAGATCCCATGTCGCGAAACCATTCCAGCTGCTTGTAGTGAGCCAGCTTGGCATAGGCGCGCCCATAGGTCGGATCGAGGTCGATGGCGCGCTGATACCATTGCCTGGCTTCCGCTTCGCACGCGAGGTCGCCTAGCGGCAGGGCGTTGCCGCGCAGCACGCACTCATAGGCAGCCAAGTTGGCCGGCGGCTTGCGCCGTGCCTTCTCCGCACCCGCCGCCTTGAGCCGGCCGATAACTGTGCCCACGATCTTGCGGACCAGTTCGTCCTGCACATCGAATATGTCCTGATCGTCGCTGTCATAATGCTCTGCCCAAACATCACCGCCGGACGTGGCATCGACCAGTTCGCACGACAGGCGGATACGCCTCCCCATCCTGCGGATTCGCCCCGCAAGCTCGAAATCGAGCCCGATATCCGAGACCAGCTTCGGCAGCTCCACATCCTTGAGCCGCATCGAGGTGTGATATGACGCGACAGAGAGCTGCGTGAACCGCGTCAGCTCGGTGATGACGTCTTCAGTGAACCCTTCGCTGAAGTACGGCTCCACGCCACCGGTGCTGACAAATGGGCGGACCAGGATCGACGGCGCGTTCGAGCTCGAAGTCTCGGCGCCGATCCTCGCAAAGGCGCCGTCGGGTCTGTGAATAAGCGAGTAGACGGCCACCGGTCGGGGAATGTTCTTGAGCAGAAAGTCACCGCAATATTCGAAGGGCAATTGGAGCCCTGCGCGGACCTCCTCATGCACTTTTGCCGAAAGGCAAATGCCTCCGGGAGCCGCGATCTGTTCAAGCCGTGCAGCCACGTTCACACCGTCGCCGAACACGTCTCCGTCGCCGTCGACGATAATGTCGCCGAAATTTATGCCCATCCGAAGCGACAGACCGGGCGACGACCGCTCGGGGCTTGCGAGATAGGCCTGAATAGCCACCCCGCACCGCACCGCTTCGACCGCGCTGAAGAACTCCGCCACCATACCGTCGCCAGTGTTCTTTACGACGCGGCCGTCATGCCGATGAACGTAGCCTGGGATCTCGTCGTGCATCAGCGCTCGGACGCGGGTAAACGTGCCTTCCTCGTCTTCCGCCATTTGTTGCGAATAGCCGACCACGTCCGCGACCACGATCGCAGTCAGCCGTCGCTTCAGGGTGCCGTTGCTTGCGATCAATCTAGGCTTTGGGGTCAATCCATACCTCGGGTCAGACGTCCGAACCTACTTTAGCACATTTGCATGATGCTATCGCGCATGGCAGCGTGTAAACTGCTGCATGAAGAGCTTCGGGCGTGCGACAGAGCGAAATCCGTTCAGAAACGCTCGCAATGCGAAAGATGCGCACATTCGAGGTCTGCGTGGGGTCTAGTCTTCTCTATGGCCCGGTGGTGATCTCGGATCCATTGCTCGGCTGTCCTCTCACTGTGGCGGCAGGCCGCGTTCGCGCCGCCAGGGATGGCGATGAGAGCATTTACTTCGCGTCCGGTTGGGGCACGACAGTCGAGCAGGCGCTCCAAGGCTGCCTTTATGAGGCGGATGAGACCTACTTCGCCCAGATCATTCCCGAGGGGCGAATTCTGCGGTCGCGTGCCGATGCGATTCATGGTCGGGTCGTCGAGCCGCCCGGTATCCTTCTTTTCAGCGAAGAGCAATATGACCGCCGAGAGGCCGCGAACCGACAGCCCCGCAATATGGTTCCGGCCCGCTGGGACAGATCCGCGCCCGAAGACTGGATCCTGAGTGACGACAGGCTCGGTACGGAGCAAGCCTGGGTGCCCGCGGGGCTGTGTTTTCTCGGCTATGATCCCGGTGGCAAGCAATCATCGTTGCCGGCTGCCGACTCGAACGGACTTGCGCTGGGCATCAACCCTGAGGCCGCTGCGATGAGCGCCCTTCTCGAGCTGATCGAGCGAGATGGGACCTCCATCTGGTGGTACAATCGGCTTGTTCTGCCTCGAATCGATCCGAAGTCGATGGCAAGCGATACTATATCTTCATACGAGGATTGGCTTCGGCGCCAAGGTCGCGAATTGCGCCTTCTGCGACTTACGTTGGATTTGGCGGTGCCGATAGTTGCGGCAATCTCCAGCGATAATTCCGGCCGGGGTCCGGCGATGGGGTTTGCGGCAGGCGCATCGTGGTCAGCGGCTGCCACAAGGGCGCTTGGAGAGCTTGCTCAATGCGAAGCGAACCTTGCTCTGCTCTCCCAACAGGCGCAGCAACAGGGAACGGCCCGCTTTACGCCCGGGGCGCGGCAACTTTATCGCTGGCATCAAGAGACGGATCTTGGGCTGTGTCCATATTTGCAGGGTGAGAATAGCGGCCCTGCCTGCGCGGATGAAGCGACACTCGACTACGCCTCGTGCGTCAAACTCTGCCGCGAACGAAGCCTGGAAATACTCGCCGTCATCCTGATGCAGGATGAGCAGCGGTCCCTTGTCCGAATGTTCGCTCCGGGGTTGCGTTCGACCAAACCAAGGTTTGGTCCGGGCAGGCTCTATTCTGTTCCAGCCACGCTTGACCACGGGCCTCCGAGGTCAATATGCCGAGACCCTTTCCCGTTTTAGCGCGAAGCCAAAAGCTGCTGCAAAGTTCCAATTTGGGATCGAACACCGGAGGGCATACTCTACCGCTTCAGATTCCTTAAAGCGGCCATTCCGCTGTCGGCCCCAAAGCTGCTGTCTGGAGTGCGCCTCAATGCCGGCCCTAGAGGTCGGCTTTGCTGCCCGACGCGGACATCATCTGCGACTACACTGGATGTGATGATTGCGCCGTCAGACCTACGTCAGACGTGAACGTCGCATCTCAGATCCTCCGGCATGTAACGATCCAACCGGACGAGCATCCGTCTTGGGCGTGGCAAGGAGCCAGCAATTCAGATCGAATCGAAGCAAACCACTTTGTCGGAGCAGAAGGTAGGCGACCCACCTCTTCAGCTATCAGAAACTTCCTGTAGTCCACCCGGCTCTCCGAAATTTCCGGCGAGAGAAGGCTCAAGCACGTCCCAAACTGTGGATAACGCGTCGCGTGCCCGAGAATAGAAGCCGCCGTACGCGGGACTAGAACCTGCGGATATCGCCGGATAGAAATCGGATTGACGGCCGTTTGGAGGACCGACCTGTGCGCAGCGTGAAAGGCGCGCTGCCGAGACCTGTCAGCCCATCCGGCTGCCGAGCGAGAGTTGAACCACTCCCATATCAAGGCTGGCGCCCGAAATCGTCGCGCACAGGCGCTTTGGTGATAGACCTTCCACGCCAGGATCACCCCGGTTATCGCAATCGGCCTGATCGCCTCACAGTTTCGGACGTGAACTGCACGCCGCGCTGCTAAGGACAATCGCCGGTCGAGGTTTTCCAGGCGTGGCGCCCATGTCGTCGACATAAGTTTCCGACCGAGGGCTGGGATGTTCCGCAGATGTCGGAAGAGATCAGCGCCGGGTAATGTAGGAACTCGAGAGTAAGCGGAGCAAGTCCGCGGCCTACAAGATGAACTGGCCGGCGCGCGGCTGCACTGCGATAGGCCTTCGATCAGATCGATTCGTTGAAAAAGCCACTGTCGATTCTAATAACCCGGGCCTGGTTGACTGGTTAGCTTTGACGTGTAATCCAGGAACCTATGCGTGCAACCGGAAAATCTTCGCGGATTGAGTGGATCGACTATGCTCGATTCTTCGCGGCCTTGATGGTCATGAGCTATCATTACGGGGTCAACGGCATCCGAAACGGCAAGCTAACCAGCCTAGAGCCATTCGACCGAGCTGGAGCAGTGCTGCAATATGGCTACCTCGGTGTACCGCTATTTTTCATGATCAGCGGCTTCGTGATCGTGTCGTCAGCCGGCTCGGGTTCGCCGGTCAAGTTTGCCATTTCACGGGTCTTTAGGCTGTGGCCGGCATTCATCTTCTGTATGACCTTGACGTCGATCGTGCTCGCCATCTGGCCCTCGCATTTGATGCCTATATCGCCAAGCCAGTACCTCGCGAACCTTACCATGGTTCCGACCTCTCTTGGGTTTCCGGTCGTCGACGGCGTCTATTGGACCCTCAAAACAGAGATAAAGTTCTATGCCGCCGTGCTTGTCATTCTGTCGCTGCGGCTCATTGCCTACGCTCAAATCATTGTCGAGCTCTGGATAGGATGGTTGCTGGTTTCATTGGCGGTGGGAAGCGGTCATGGCTTCCTTCAGGGATATGATGCCTTCTTTGCCGCAGGCTGCTCCTTTTATTTCATTTCCCGAGACGGGCTTTCCGTCAGAACGCTACTCGCGACTGCGGCTTGTGGTCTCGTGGGACTTCAATCGGCGGAACTGCCAACTACTGCCGCAATCAATGCGACCTACGGCCAGTCGCTTTCGCAAGCGGTCGTTGTAACCACTGTGATCGGATTCTTTGCCCTGTTCCTGGGAATGAGCACGTCCAAGCTCAAATACACGACACTACCGTATGCGAGACAGATCGGCTCGCTAACCTATCCTATGTACCTTCTCCACGCGTATATCGGGTACACTTTGATGTCCAGATTTGGGTCATCTGATCATCCACTTCTTACGGTTCTTAGCATGGCTGCAGCGGTCCTCGTTGCAAGCTATTTGGTGACCCGCTTCATCGAACGACCGGCGCAAAAACTTCGTCCTGCAGCCGAGCGCTGGTTGGGTGCATCCTATCGTCCAGCCCGACAACTTGAACCTTCCGCACTCCCTGAAGGCTAGCTCGGGAGCGACACCGAGGCATACCGCTTAAAGCCTTCGACATCAACAGGCTGCCCGCGGCGCGGGTGTAAAGAACCTCCCACGGACACAGCATTCCGTAGTCACTGGCAAAGGCGCCGATGGTGATGGAAAAGCTGCAGGATTCGCCGGCCAAGAAGCGCAAGGAGCCAGCGATCGTCACGAGGAAAACCGCCTGCCCTGGCGCGCTTCGATTTTCGCGCCAGCTGGACGGTCGAACGCAAGGCGGCCGGGCTGCCAGCGACGTTATGGGCCGGGATATGCTTCTCCGGAATGACTGAGGGCAGGACATCCGACGCCAGCGCGGACGACGCCAACAAGGTAGCAGGCCACACCTCGACCAAGACGAAGACGTATGACGGTGCCGCGCTGGGGCGGCCGGCCGATTAGCCGATGCAAAAACGAAAGCACCGGGCAGGGCCCGGCGCTCTGAGTCTCATCCGAGAGTTGCGGCCTAAAACTTGATACCAATACCGACGCGGAAGTCGTGAGTCTGTGCCTTGTGCTCCAGCACGCATCCGCCGCCGCAATATTCGAAGCTCTTCTTGCCAAAGAAGGAAAAGTCATACTCGCCGCGAAGGAAGACATTGTGGGTCAGCGGCACGTCGATGCCGGCGCCGACGATCCCGCCAACGGCCGTTCCGTCCCGTTTCGCAAGGCCGACCGCGTCGGTTTTCAACCGCGACGCCGTGACACCCGCCGTCAGGTAGGGCAGGTACCCACCCAGATCCATACCGACTCGGCCCTTGAGAGAACCGAACAGACCAAGCGACTCGTCGAGATCGCCAGGGCCCGGCACGTCGTGGAAGTGGCCCTTCTTGAACCGGTAGCCCAGCTCGCCTTCAACGCCGTAGACGATGTTGCCCGACTGGAAGTTGTAACCGACAAAACCGCCGATCGTCGGCGAGCCCACGTTGTGCGTAACGTCGGCACCAATATTTGGCTCGCGGATCTTATAGTGCTCGAGCGTCCCGGCGCCGAAGGCACCGGCATAGGCTCCCTGCCACGTCCATTCGCTTGTCGCAGCCGGTTCTACAATATCGGCCGCCATGACAGAGCCGCAGGCAGCAAGGCCGAATACGGAAGCTAGCAAAAGAGATTTCATGTTTGTCCCACCGCAATTTGACGTTGACTCGAGATATACCTCAGAGCGCGCCGGATTGCTGTTGCAAAAACATCACGATGCAGTGGTTCTGAGGGGCGGCCGGTGGATAACCCGAGGTTTATCTGCCGGTCGCTTGACCCCTTTGCCTCCTTTATGTTGTTTAAAACGGCCTCGGGCGCTACGTCGCGCTTCCACTCCTTCAGCTCCTTCTCTGCTTCGGTATGCACAGCCAGGCGCTTGGTATGCTCGCTGAGCAGGCTCACCTGCGGATCGAGGTCTGCCCGCGACCCCGCGTGCAGTCGAGACATCCTCACGATTTCGGCGGCGGTGCGGCACCGCTGGCTCCGGACGGCCAGAGCCCCATGAAGATGTGCTTGACCGTGACCTGATCACGATCTGGGCCATAGCAGCGGAGAACGGCGCCGAGCTGCAGGCAAGACGGTCCTAAAACGCGGGCAAAAGCAGAGCCGCGGCCGCAGGTGTAGTCAAAAACGATGAGGCGGCCCAGATTGCGGGGGTGGGAAGAGTTCGAAAGCGACGGACTGCTGTGCTGACTGGCGGGCGTAGCGACATGCGTCAGCTTTCCAACCGAACTAGGCGGCATACCTTCGCCGTGCAAACACTGCTCGGTTGCTCACTTCGCTGAACTGCGGTTGCTAAGGTGCGCGAAATAGATGCGCCTTCCGGAGTCCGGTCCTAACAGTTCGTGCGCCGTCAGGGTGCCGATCTGGTTGCTCAACTCGTATCCTGCTTGTCGCAACCGCTCTAGGAGCATCGGGTTCGGCCTGCCTTCGTTCTCTGGCCACATCAGCACCGCAGGTTCTTGCAGAAGTTCTTCCAAGTCGGGCACCTCCGGGACGAGAAGTACGAGGTCGCTCCTCGCGAGTCGGAAATTGCCGATCCAAAAGGAATTGCCGACGATCGTGCGAACGGGCACGGTGGCTTGCAGCTCTTGATAGAGCTTCCGATAATCCAGTCTCGCCGCGCGAGACATGCCTTCGCCACCCATGAGTTGTGCATACCAAGTGAATGGTATCGTAAGTAGTGCTATCGCCACCCCCGAGGTGATTACGAAGCGCTGCACCTCTCGGCCGAACTCGCCCAATATTTCCGCGCATGCGGAGAGATATAGCGGCAGCAGGAAAAGAATGGGCAGAAGCCAGCGGCTACGCAACGACGTGCTGCCACTGATTAGCATCAGCAGCAGCACAGCAGAAATGCCGAGCAGCAATGCACGTCGAAGGAGTTTGTCCGGCTGTGCCTCAACAGTCCCCTTCAACCAAGGAAATTTCCATTTCCAAGCAGAGCCCACGGCGTACACGGAAAAAGTTACAATGCTGAATTCCACTGTCGCCAATATGGTCTGGACTAGCCCTTCTGTGCTGAAGACAATCATTCCGACGTCGCCATCGTCTATATCGAACTTGTACACGCGGGCAAAAACTGCATCCAAATGCCCATAGCTCCAAATCGCGGTCGGCGTCAGAACAAGCACGAATACTGTCAGGCTAAGGAGCATCTGTGGCGCAACCATCGCCTGTCGATAGGCGCGCACCGACAATGCCGAGGAGAATAGCGCCACCAAAAGGAGGACATCATTGAACTTCGCGAGCATGGCCAATCCAGCGGCCAGTCCGAAAGCTAGATAGGCCAGGGGCGTGCGGCTCTGTACGAGGTAAGCGAAGGCGAGCAGCGTGACCGCTGAAAAGGCGAAAGCCGCTACCGAGTGCGTTAACGTATGTTGTGCCTCCCAAAAGAGCAGGGGAACCGTCATCATTCCGAGCATCGCAGCAGCGGCGGTGATTTGCTTGTAACCCAGCTTCCGCATCGCAGCATGAACTGAACTAAATCCGACAAAAAGCAGGAAATATTTCGCCAGCTTCAGACTTGTAATGTTCGTGCCCGTCGCCTGGCTCACTACCCAAGTGATCCAGTTGTAGAGCGGTGGTTGCGAACCACCATACCCCGGAGCAAGATGCTGCAAATAGATGAGTTGCTCGGCATCATCGACGCTAACACCATTGCCTGCCCAGGCACTGAGCAGCGACAGCGTCACAGTCTGGAAGGCGAAATAGAAAGCAATGACAAACACCGCGGCATAAACCCTGCCGACCTTCTCCTTGGCGAGCCAATCGATCAGTTCCTCGATTTTGCGCAAAATTTTGTCACCCCTTGTGAGCTCGACGCGTTAGCACGGCTGTGGAGTGGAGAACAATGGATTGGTAGCTCGCGACCTGATCCGTGTGGCCTGGCAGACTGCTTGGTCAAGTCTTCGTGGCCTTTGATCGCAAAGATGTGGAGCCATGAGGACTATCGTTCGTATCGCGACTGCAAGCACTACCGGTCAGCAAACACCTTGCTGGGCGAGGTTCGGTAGTGTTCGGAATCGCAAATCCGCGGGCGCTCGCAATTGTTCGGAGACGAGGTGAAACGAGAAGCTGCGCTATTGGAAGACAATGAGCCTCCGGGTGAGGTCACCGCTTGTGAAGCTTTAAGCGAAGTAGGCAGCTGAACGCCCTTTGCCACTAAGCCTGTTTCTCTCTGTTGAGCAGGCCCCTCTTATTCGCCTCAGTGCGACTTGCATCAGCCAGGTGTGCGAAATATACACCAAATCGCTCGCCCAAGTGTGCCGGAGTCCGGATGTTCTGCATACGAAGAACGAAGCTGAGGTCGAGCCCAGTGCCGCAATGTCAAAGGTGCTAATGTACGTGCTTAGCTCCAGCTGGCGAGATCACGTTGCATGGATGAGCGTTTGCTGGTGAACCCCTGCGTTCATAAAAAGCCGCGTCGTAGGCTGCCCGCGCTTGGTTAAGTTGAAACGGATAAGATATTGCGGGGGGAAACTGCTCCGCCAGCTCGAACAGCGGGTGTTTGTGGGGCTGGCACCCGTTAGTGCACCAGAGCCGAAGGTTCCCGGAGAGATGGGCGGGTCAAACTGGAGACTGCTGCGGCGTGTAGCGGGCTTGGCGTGGGCGCCACACGCGAGTCCAGGGGAGAAAAACTAATGCAGACAGACACTCTCCAATTCCTCGATCATGAGCAGGGTGGCGTCGAGATGTATAGGATGGCGCCGTGGCGCTTCGTCGGATTATTAACCCGCTTCCTTCAGTGATCTTAGAGATACGCAACTTATGTCATTGCTGAGCCAGAAATGCCGATCCTTCAAACGTCGCTATCGGTTATCGAGACGTACGTCTACGTCGTCTACCACACTTGTCTGGTGGGGAAGCTTCGAACGCGGCGGGGGAGCAACTGTGGGCGACTTGGATGCAGTGAACAACCTTTCGGCTGCCCTACGTCGTGCTGGCCATGATCACGACGTATTGAGCCATCCGACGCTTGGGATTGCTGATCACCGCCAGACGAAGGACCTGTTTGATATACGCAATGAAATCAAAACGCTTGTCTTCGTTTGCGGGCCCCTTGTCGAAGTGGATGAACTGGCTGATTTGCTGGCGGTTCAACGGAAAGCGAGAAAGATCGCTGTCGGCGTCAGCGTAATTCCCTGTCACAAAGCGATGGCTTCGCGTTTCGATGCCATACTGGCGCGCGACGGTTTGCCGAGAACATCATTCGATCTTGCTATCTCACGATCCTGGCCTAGCGCTAAGCCGTCCCCAAGTAGGCGACTGAGGGCCGGACTTTGCTTCCGGGGCGATCAGCGGGACTACGGCAAAGGCATGACCGAATGGGTCAGAGCCGAGCGGCTTCTGTCGCAACTTGCCGAAGCTTTTGGGCTGGAAACTGAGCCGATCGATACCGTACTAAAGCCCGGAAACGAAGCAGCTAAGATCGAGTCCCAGTTCGAAAACGTCGACCTCATCCTGACGACACGTCTCCATGGCTCCCTCTACGGCCTATCAAGAGGCAAACCCGTCATAGCCCTCGATCAAATTAGGGGCACTGGCAAGGTGAAGCCGATCCTCGATCGCCTTAATTGGCCGTTCGCTTATTCAATCGAGGAAGCCAATGAGAGTTTGCTCGCAAGGCAGATGCGACAGCTAATGGCGGAATGGCCGGTGGAGGCGGTAACCAAGGCACAGAAGACGATTCTGGATCTCTCTTCCGGTGCCCGCGCGGATGCGGTCGCCATGATTACACAAGCCAGGCGTTAGTCCGGATGCGGGCCAACCAGCGCGACACGGAAACGAGTATCAACCGTCGTCTCTGTCTGCCATACAGGCTGATCCTGAAGCTAGGTTCCTGCTCGACGGGATCCTTGATGCTATGCTCAAGTCTCTCTCGCTCAAATATGGCTGCTACCGAGTCGTCGGCAGTCGCGTTCGATCGGACTCGCCATCACCCACGCTACACGTGGGGGCGGATTGCTGACGTCTAACCAAAGGCGCGAGATCTCGCTCATGCCCTCTTTGCGCATCCATCTCGATCGTTTGCTTGAGGACGCCGCTCCCAAAGTCGCCCGGCAGGACCTTACATATACCGAACGTCTGGCGTTGGTTAGGAAGCATGGTAACTTTTCCCTCGCCTACTCGACCGCTGTCCAGCAGGAGCTGTCCTGCTTCGGCGGAACTGATGGGTATATCGCTTTCGGCACCAAGATGATGCACCATTTCGCGCTCGGCGATCCGGTCGCCGAGCCTTCTGATCGGCCCGACTTCATCAGACGTTTTGTCGAAGCCGCTCGCAATCCTTGGTTCGTGCAAGTGAGCGAGGAGACCGCACGGGTGCTGGCAGGGCTTGGCTACCAGGTAAACTGTCTCGGCGTCGACACGCGACTTGAGCTTCCCGCCCATGATTTTTCCGGAAAGCGAAATGAGACGGTGCGCTATTCCGAGCGCTGGCTGCTAAAGAGGGGGTTTTCCTTTGCCGAGGATAAGCGCACCGTCTCTCCCGACGAAGTCCGAAGGCTCTCGGAGAACTGGCGAGCAGACCGCATTGTCAAGCGTTGGGAGATGGCTTTCCTCAACCGTCCCTTCAGTTATCGCCTTGGCCCCGATATGCGCCGTTTCGTCCTGCACGGTCCTGACGGCGGTCTAATCGCCTTGCTTGATTTCGACCCTCTCTTCAGCGGCGGTGAGGTGATAGGCTATACGACTTCGTTTAAGCGAAAGCATGTCGATGCCACGCCGCACGCCGAAGTCGGCCTGACCAAATTCGCGGTCGACTGCTTCCGCGGAGAAGGTGTCTCCGTGGTCACACTCGGTTTATCGCCACTTGCTGAAAATGGACCCAGCGGCTTCATCGAAAGCAGCTTCTGGCGCCATGCATTCCAGCGTGCGTACGAGTCGGCATGGGTCAATCGCCGCAAATTCAACCTGCAGGGACAGGCTGCATTCAAACGGCGTTTTCATGGTGCCGAGAAGCCGACCTATATCGCCTTCCGCCACGGCACCTTCGTCCAGATGCTGGGACTCCTCCGCCTGGTCAAAGCTTTATAAGCATTATCGCGCTGGCGGCGGATTGCTAACACAAGAGCAGATCGACGCTGCGTTTGTCGGCTAATCGAGCGGGATTGAAGGCTTGACGATTCTTGACTATAGCCCGAATGGATGAAGGCTCTGTCATCGCGTTTGAACCTTGGATCATTGCGGAGTGTGCGACCTAGTAGGCGACGACCACCGTCTGACTGGACCAGCCCGCGTTCTACAATCGTTATCGTCGGAGCAGCGCGATCGGGGACGAGCCTTCTCTGTTCACTCATGAGTGCGACCGGGCAGCTTGGTCAGCCCGACGAGATCTTCAGTCCGCGCTCGCGGAAGTACCCCAATCCGCTCGGGAAAGACGATATGTTGCACCGGGCGACTGTAGCGCGATCGCGCGTATCGCAAAACGGGGTATGTTCATTCAAGCTTTTCTCCGGCCAACTAAAGGCCGCGGCAAGGCGTATTCACCTTTGGGAATTTTTCCCTGACCCGATCTTTGTTCGAGTGTTCCGTGAAGATCTTCTTGGACAGGCGATCTCGCTGGCGAGGGCAAGGCTAACTGACAAATGGAGTTCGCATTGGGCGGGTTCGGGCGAACCAGCGATCTATTCAGCCAAAGCTATCGACCGAGCATTGTCGGACATTGTCGATGAAAATGCGCGGTGGGATCGGTATTTTGCACGCAACCAAGTTTCATCGATGAAGGTGGTATACGAGGAAATTGTTTGTGATCATGCACCAATTCTCCGTGGCATTGCTGATCTGGTCGGTGTGACGCTGGCTTCAATTCCAAGCATCGGGGACGCCGGACTCAAAGTTCAGCGCGACCGAATAAACGAGCAATGGCGACGCGACTTCGTCTCCGACGCGGGCGGGCTCGATCGGATCGATTGAAGGATAGAAGGGACTCGACCTCGATTCTGAGGAGGCCCATCTTCCGTTTGCCGTCGCAGGGCAGCCGCCCACTTCGGCGGGTACTGTTCGATTGAACCCGCCAGCATTCGGGGCCAGTACCAGCACCCCGGCCGCTCCATACAGATAATTTCAAATATGTTCGTTGACCTGGAGTGCTTTCAGAAATAGAGATCGATCAGGTAATGAGGTGGAAGCTCATGCTTGTGACTGAAAGTTGCGCCGTGCGTCGGTGCAAAGAAGTATTTCCGTGTGACTCCCGAAGCAGCAGCACCTTGGTTTTTCGGCTTCCGGACAACGCGGTCCTGCCGCGATGATTGCCGATGCGCCTTTGATTTCGGTGATTGTGACAACCTACAATTGGCCAGAAGCGCTAAGCCTGACTCTACAGTCGCTTATCGGCCAGACGGACCGTCGCTTTGAAGTCATTGTGGCCGATGATGGGTCTGGCCCAGCCACGGCCGAAGTGGTGTGCGCCTCTGCGAAATCGGCGCCGATTCCGATCCTCCATGTTTGGCAAGAGGATATCGGTTTTCGTCGTTCCGCGATAATCAACAAAGCCGTTGCCGAGGCAAGGGGAGATTATCTGGTTTTCGTCGATGGCGACTGCATCCTGCAGCCCGATTTTGTAACCCAACATCGTGAACTGTCCCAGCCAAACCATCTGGTGACTGGAAGTAGAATTTTGCTGGGTCGTAAACTTAGCGGAATGCTGTTGGCCGAGGGCAGGTGGTCCTACAGGGCGTTCCTGCGCAGCGCGCTTTGGTACCGTCTTACTGGTGATATCTCCAAGATCGCCGGGATCTTCGTACGCCTGCCCCCCTCCCGATTTCGTGACTATCGCTCATTTGTTTGGCGCCGCATAAAGGGCTGCAATCTTGCCTGCTGGAAAGCCGATGCTCTTGCCATTGGGGGCTTTGACGAAAGCTTTTTCGGCTGGGGCTCGGAAGATATCGACTTCGTGTTCCGACTACAGGAAAAAGGTGTGGTCCGACGGTCCGGCACTTGGGCTACGGAAGTCCTGCATATCTGGCATGCCCCACCAGATTCGAGCCGTGCCGAAGGAAACGAAAAAGTCGTGCGTGAAAGGATCGAAGCTGCATGTCGCCGCAGCAGGGCAGATCAGACTCCGAACTGGGCATAAAGTTTGGCTAAAGGCGAACCAGACGGCGGAGAGGTGTGTCGGAGATCACGCAACGCCTCATTCCAGAGATGCAAGGTGAGTGTCTCCTCGCGCACTATCGATTCGATTGAGCAGGCCGGGTCATAGATCGCGCGAGCTTGGGTAAAGTGCAACGGGTAGAATACGGCCTGGGGCTGCGCCCTTTCAAACAGCCCGTGCTTGTGGGCAAGCGCGGTAATCGCGGCTGGACCGAACGTCCCCCAGGGAAGATCGGCCGGGCGCACAGGGAGTCCAAGCAGGCGCATAAAGCGAGCCCTTCTTGCGCGCCGCATTCGAGTCCATGGGGGGACTTGGTTGCTGTGGAAAAGGCCCTCCAATTCAACGGTCATCGGCAATGTGGCGCCGAGATATAGTATGGCCCCGTTAATGGTGCTGTCATCCTCCAAGCCGAACAAGCAATCTTCCTGAAGTTCCACAGGTTTCAAGCAAACAATGTCGAGGTCAGACCACAAACCGGATCCGCTCAGTTGCAGCCGATAACGAAAATAATCCGAAGCGAGCGCATAGGACCCCGTCCTGCGGTGCCGCAGGCGTCTCATATCGGTAAAAGGCAGGATCGCGTCGCCATCGACGAGTTCAACGCCAGCCGGCACGTTGGCGACAGGCTGATAAGCGTGAAGACGAACCGGGTGCGCGCAGTTGAGCCACGAGGCGATCGACAGCAGTTCGATACGACCGAGTCGATCGCCGATCCAGAGCATGTTCACGGGTGGTGTCGTCATTCGCCTGCCTTCGTTTCTCCTGAATGGCGCGCGAGGACGCGCCCGCCGGAGATGCTGTCTATTCGTTCTCGAAGGAAACTCAATTTGTCGCTGCTTAGCAGCAAGTTTCGCTCTCTCAAACCTCGCAGCATAGTACCTCCAAGATGTAGATAGGGGAGCAGGAGTCGGAGAGGACGTGATGCAAGGCAGGCGGTGGGAGGTTATGCCAAATAGTTCCTTCCGGCCCTTGTATGTCCAGTCCCGATCCGCCGGCGCAATTCCTTGAGGACGGCAGCGATCAGCTCTTCGAATACATTTGCTCAGGTTGCCTCGAGTGCGTACCGCCGTTCGAAGAGCTTCAAGGTCCATACGACTAATCCATTGTCGCCTGGATTAGATGATCAACCACGGATAGAATTACCGCCGCCCTCAAGACCGCAGTTCTGATGTCATTGCGCTCGCTAGGGCAACCCCAAGGCTGTTGAATTTCCGTGTCAGTCCGCAAAACTGGTGTCGGCGAATGGCAGCTTTCTCGCTAGGTTTTCCAGAACCGGACCATCCTCATCCGGCCCCAAAGACGACATGGCCACATTCCGCCACTTTCTGGATCGACAACCTGTCGATGCGATAGGCACGTTCCGCTGTCGCTTCCTGCGCTTAACCCCTGTTGCAGAGCCATTTGATCAGGTCTGCCTTTTCAAGGATGTCGGGCGTTCCAAGGAGCATAGTTGTCTCCATGATTATTTGCGGGCGGGGTAGGGACACGTCCGACCCCTGGTGCAACCAACTCGACCGGTGGGATAATCGAGGTGATCCGTTGTATCTCACCGGTCGAATTGTCTGGTCACCGAATCTTGACGGTGGGGTGCACTCTCCTGTGCCACACCCTGTGCCGGCACTAAAACGTTTCGCGAGCTTGGAAGGCAGTGACCGGTGCATGCGTGGCTCAGACGGACGAGGCTCCCAATCAAGCGAGAGCCTCTGTCGGGTTCAGCCAACGACCTCGATCACACGCCGGCGGCGGTCCTCAACGCTTTCAGTTTGAAGACGACGAACCGAATTTTCTTCCGGTGCCCGGCAATGTAAACGCGAATTTGCCGGGTCCGTTTGCCGCCATCACCTTTAAGCGCGATCCTGAGGCGCCTCAGCTCCTCGAGGGTTGACGGAAGGTTGTCGGGGAATAGCTCAGCGAGCGCATCGGTACTCATAAACAGACGCCGTTTGTGCGACGCACCGGCGATAAAACCCGGGCATGATTTGGCTATCTCGATCGTTTCGCCGGCTTTGAAACTTGGATACGCGCCTTTGTCGCGGATAGCCCGCCAGATGGCAGAAGGGGGGTCGTCCTGAGAGATTTTACTTTTCGCGCCTTCCTGTGAGGACCTATAGATTCTCGTCATCACGCCGTCGCAATCCGAGAATTCCCACGGCAAGATTCCTGCGCGGATAGCCAATCGCCCGGCAGCAAAAATCAACCCGAACTTTTGCGCAATCCGTCGCTCCACCCCACCATTGTCCGAACACATGTGGTCAACGAATTTGTCGATGTGCCGCGCTACCAATGCTTCTAGCTTGTCTTGGTTTGACACCAAGTAATCCACCCACTTGATCAGCGCCGTGCCGTAGTCAATCTTCGCGGCATTGGTAAGGTCTTCGGATGCCTTGGCCCGCTCCTTGTTTGCGGCGTAGCCCGCGGTTGACCATATCCCGCCGAGAGTCTTTCCCGGGACCGGAATGTCTATCATCCGAGCTCTGTCACCATCGGTGCGGACATATCCTCCAAGGGCGAACTCCTTTTCGATGGAAAGGGGCCCGGTTGATAAGCCCCATCCATCGAACTTCACGTTCGGTAGTCGGTCTTGTACCGCCTGAGAATAGGTTGTTCCCTTGCCACCAGTGAGTTGATGGACAGTCGATCCTAGAATCTTCCATTTTGCCGCATCCTTGATTTTCTCAGTGTCGTCCAGAACCAGTTGCAGGCCGTTTCGCGTGGCTGCGAGTTCTTGCAGGGCTCGTGTCCTGGAATCCCAATCAGGCAGCTTCTCTTGAGGGCCCGATACCGAAGCTCCCATCTTTAGGGCCGTCGTCTTTCCGGTCGAGCCGCTTGCGCACAGATGGAAGAGCGCGCCTTCCTGAAGTCGCGAGCGTGAGAAGCGAAACAGGGGAGCCGCAAGAGCGTGTAAGATCGCGAAGGCCGTGTAATCGGAGCGCAGGGCCGGGGTTGCTACATGCTTTTGCCAACCTTTGAGTGTGCCTGCGGTGGATGGGACATCAAGGAAGCCTCCGAGATCCAGCGCTGGGTTTAGTCGGACGTCGTCGTCTCCGATGCATCGGTCGGCGCTGATTAGAAAGGATCGATTATGCCATCCGGTCCGGCTCGCCAAGATTCCGCTCACTGGCGATAGCTCGGCCTCCAACCGAGCGAAATCGAGATTGGCTTCGTCTTGTGTCGCACCACGAGCTAACAGAGCACTCCTGAGCTCCTTGGGGTTCATTGCCTTTTGCCTCGGCAGCAACTCAGTCTCTTCGAGGTGGTCGTATCGCTTGAAGGCTATTAAGACCCACTCTCTACCGTCCTCATCGCGGTATCGGCGGATTTTCGATGGAGATGACATGACTATCTTCCTTAGCTTTGCCTCACCTGCCTCACCAGATTTGGAGAGAGGTCGATCTGTCTGCGGCTCAATGGGTCGCGCGAAAGGTCGTGAGCGATTTGGTGATGAAGGTGCAGTTGTGTAGATGATCGACTGAGTATTTTACGGTCGCGGCGTATGGATCAGTCATTCATGACCAAGAAACGCACCCGCGTGTCATTTTTCAATTCTCGTCGTCTTGTCGTTCAGGACGTCAAGTTGACTTCTATTTCTCCGAATTCCAAACAGGATGAGCAGGTCGCCGACTTTGTGTTTCAGCAGGAATTCGTCGAATAACGCTTCATAACCGACGATCAATCGTTGCCGATCGAGAGCAAAATTCAGCGGTGCGTCGCAGTGATTAGGCAGACCGCCTAGCCGGCATTTAAGCGCGTAACGAAGCGCACCCTTGTCTTCGACCGGAAGAACTTTGACCGGCTTTAGCGTCCGAAATGCCTCCCGATCGTAACGTTGTCGGAGGTGGGTCTTGAGCGTTCGTTCGTCCGACCCTGCAACCACTAGATGGACATGAGGGCGGACTATGACCTTTCCGTCCAGTCCGTAACCGAGGTCGAAGTCCACCCGACCAACGGCTACGATAGCTTGACCTGAGGCTCCTTCTGCCTTCTTCAGACCCCTTTTGATCGATTGAACGATGCCGCTGACTTTGAACTGGGGGAGGTCTTTGGGGGCCAACCAGTAGGTCGGGCTAGCCACGGTCACGAACAGTGGTTGGCGATCGAGAGGGGCCAGGATCTGCGCTATCCTAGGCCCCTCCTTTCGCTCCAATCTGATATGAGCCACCCGACATATGGCCGAGCAGGGGAAGGGGTTCGGCGAGGTCGTTCTGTGTGGAGGGATTTCCGATCGTTGCCCGCAACGACCCCTTCGGCATTCGAAGAGTTCGTCGTCAGGGGCAAGCTTTCCAAGGCCGCGGAGCCGACGCAGCCGTAGTTGATGATCGGCGATCGCGTGATCCATGTCACGGTACTGGCGCCATTTGGTTCGCCGGCGCAGGGGGTGCTTGGCTTTAGCCATTGTGACCTCCCTGCGACGTATTCTGACGGGTGTGTTCTTCCTCCCATGACAGAATGTCCGAGAGCCGATAGCGGACCGAACGAGACAATTTTACGTACGGTAGAGAGCCGCCGGTGACGCGGCGATTTCTCAGGGTCTTGACCGAGATCGACCATCTCTTTGCGAGCGCATGCTCGTCGAGAAATGTCTCGTTCTCCGGGTCTAAAGGTTGTGTTGTTTCAGGCATTTACGGGTCCTTCCGTTGTTGGTGAGGACCAGAAAATGCTTCAGGGGCAAACGGCAAAAAATGCCGAAAAATCAGCCTACTATGGATAAATCAAAAATACCTGGAATTATTGCTTCAGTGGACGACCAGCCCTCCTTGCTGACAGCTTGATCAGTTTCGCTTTAGCGTCCTCACTTATGGGCTCGGGCTCAAATGGTTCAGTCTCCACGGGCAAGCCATTGTCGTCCTTCTTCATAGGCACGGGGGTGAGGCTGTCGTAGACATACCTCGCTCTGCGAAAGGCCTGCTGAACGCACTCGGAATGTGAGTAGAGGCTCGCAGGGTCAAAGAGTATTCGATGGAGGAGACGCTTCCCGCCGCCATCTAGCGTGTTGTAAGCAGCGTAGGCGAAAGCTGGTGCGAACGCTTTATCCGCGACGTCGTTTTCGATGGTTTTTCTTTTCCGAGGCGTCCTCGCAATCGGTTCCAGGTCAGGTCGCCAGTCAATCTCGTCAGGGATGTCATAGGCCTTCATTGCGCTTAGCGCGCGGGCCGAGGCAGTGCTGACTGCGGACCTGATAACGTGGAGGCCTGTGTACATAATCAGGGTATCATGGATCCAGGTCGCGGCATTCAAAATCTCGGCTGCCATCTGCTCCGACGTGTTGGCTATCGAAACGCTTCCGACGCCACCGACGTGCTCATAGATTCCGTTGTAAAAGGTTTGGTTGCGCTTAGCTAAACGCGCGTAAGCTTGGTCAACGGTATGAGCGCGACGATTAGATCCCTTGTGGGATCCCTCCAGCTTATCTGCGGTCGCTCGAACGGCTGAACGCAACGCACTTAGGTGAAGGTCTTTGTCCGATGGGTCTACTAGCCAAGCGACGAACATTCTCCCGGGGATAGGCTCCATCTCTTTAGGAAGATCCGGGTCGAAAAGAACGGACTGCAACTCTGCTATGTCCACCACCGCACCCTCGGTTACAGACTTGAATGGGCTCGTCTGATCGACAGGTGCAGGCGTCCAAGGTTCTCTAAGGATCCGCCGCAGCATCTTCGATGTGAGCTTGACCCTTTGAATCTGCCAAAAACGCTTCATGCCAAGGCGAATTTTCTGGCTCGGTTCAGCTGTCGAGCCGCCTTCGTCACCGCTGTTTGTCATCGGACTTTACCCCCTCGTTCTATGAGAAGGTTATCCATCGTTAGCATTTACCGCTAGACGCCTTGCAATCTCTTCTGACACCTCCGTTGAGGCTGAAGCGAGAGCCGCATCCGGCCGGTGAACGTATCGCGACGTAACGGTTCGTCCTTTGTGTCCCAAGATTCCGGCAATGGTGCCGTCCGAATAGCCCAACTCTGACGCGACGGAGGCGAAGGTGTGCCGCAGGACGTGGCAACTTACATTGTCCAAACCAGCGGCTCGAAACAGTCTGGGAGCGATCTTGTTGAGCCCTTGGAAATGCGAAATTCCTCTCGCTCCTGGGAACACAAACTGACAGTCCTTCTGTCTTGGCAACGACGCAAGGATCTTGGAGGCTACTGAACCGATCGGCCGGAGGCTTCTCCCGGATTTGGTATCCTCAAGCCGCAGGCAGGAATGATCGAAATCCACCTCGCTCCATTTCAGTTTTGCAATCTCACTGGATCGGCAGCCAGTCAGGCAAAGAAGTTCGATAATTTGGACTCCTGCCGGATGGAGTTGGACCCCAGATCGATCCGTCCCGGTCCGCAACTGTGCGCCTAGACTTGCGAGTTCGCTATCTCTGAGGAAGCGCTCCTTCGCTTCGCTTCTAAAGCGCCTGATTCCATGGACCGGATTGGTCTTGACGACCTCTTCGTCGACGGCCCACGACATTATCCCAGAAAGTAGGTCCGCTACCCGAGCCGCCGTAGAGGCCCCCCCTTGCACCCTGGCACGACCGCGCTTTTTGGTTTTGATATCGACCGCGGTTTTTCCGAGCGTGATGTCTTGAATGAGACCTTTGACCTTGCGCCCGTCCAAATCTACGACCGCAACAGAACCGATAAGAGGCTTTATGTGCCGCTCGATGCGACCCGTGTCGATCGATAGGGTTGAGGTCTTCTTAGGCCGATTGAAGCGTGTCAAAACGGCCCCGGACTCTGCCGCGATCATGTAGCGATCACAAAGGTCCGCTATGGTGACCACAGTGGTCGTTTCGTTTTGCGGAGCGCGACGCGGTGGTGCATCACCGGCCGCGATCTGGCCGAGGAGTACCTTCGCTTGAAGTCTCGCTTCGTCGACGGTTAGGGCACCGAAGCGGCCGATGGTATGCCACCTCTGTCGACCGGCCGCAGAATATTTTAGGACGAAGACGGCATGCCTTCGTTGCCGCCTGACACCGAAACCGGTCACGCTTCCGCGACCAGTGTCCCAGAGGATTGAATTCTGGGTCAGCCTCTCCGCATCCGTCTTTGTGATCGGCACGCTCCCCTCCTAGCAACAAACTAGCAACTAGTATCGAGGGAATGCGGGTTACATACAAGGTAGCTAGGCAGAAAAAAGATGAACAAAATCAACAAAAGATGGTAGCGGGAGGACACTGCAGGATACCAGCCTTCTTCGTTTACACCGAAGATGTCGGCGGTTCGAGCCCGTCATCGCCCACCAGTTTCCTGGCACAATCAAGACTCACGGCGGCGTCAGGCGGAAATCCTGGCCTTCGGGCAGGAGCTGGCCGCCATCAACGACGATCGTCGTGCCGGTGATGTAGCTGGCGTCGTCGGAGGCCAGGAACAGGAAGGCGTTGGCGACGTCGCGCGGCGTGCCGAGACGTCCGAGCGGCACGGCGTCCTCCATGCTCTTGATGAAGGCGGCATCGCGGTGAAGCTTCATGCCCTCGGTCAGGATGTTGCCCGGCTCGACGCCATTGACGGTGATGCCATAGCCGGAAAACTCCAGCGCCGCCGCGCGGATGAAGCCGTTGATGCCGGCCTTGCTTGCCGAATAATGGCCGTGGCCGGGGCTGCTCACTTGCGGGCCGGTAATGGAAGAGGTGAAGAGCATGCGACCGCTGCCCTGAGCCTTCATCGGTGGAAGCGCTGCCCGGGCGGCGTTGAAGCTGCCGCGCAGATTGACCGCCATGACCCGGTCCCAGTCCTCCGGGCTGGTGTTCTCGATCAATTGCCAGGGATAGATGCCGGCGTTCTGGACGATGATGTCGAGGCGGCCGTGACGCTGCAGCGCAAATGCCACCACCGCTTCGGCGTCGGCCATCTTCGAAATATCGGTGCGGATGAAGGCGGCACCCAGTTCGTCGGCGCTCGCTCTGCCGGCTTCGGCTTCACTGTCGGCCAGCACAAGGCTGGCGCCTTCCTCGGTGAAGCGCTGGGCTATGCCCTTGCCGATGCCACGCGCGGCCCCGACGATCACCGCCACCTTGCCTTGGATGCGTCCGGTCATGCGAGCCGTCCTGTCATGCGAGCCTTTGGCGAATGGTTTGCTTGAAGGCGTCGAGAAGCACGGCCGCCAGCACCAGCAAGCCGTGGATGACCTGGGTGAAGTTGGCCGGCAGGGCCATGAGGTTGATGGCGGTGTTGATGGCCGACAGGAGCAGCACGCCGGCATAGACGCCGGGCAGGGTGCCGACGCCGCCTTTCAGGCTGACGCCGCCAATGACGACGGCGGCGAAGGCGTTGAAGAGCAGGCCGACGCCGAGATTGGCGGTGGCGCCGGAGGTGCGGATGGCGAGCAGCCAGCCGGCGAGGCCGGCGATGGCGCCGGCGAGCACGAAGGCGATGATCAGGTTGCGGTTGACGCGGATGCCGGCACGGAAGGTCGCGGTCTCGTTGCCGCCGATCATCACCAGATGCCGGCCGAACGGCGTCTTGGCGAGAATCAGCGAGAAGACGACGAAGCAGCCGACAGCGATCCAGGCGGTGAGCGGCAGGCCGGCGAGCCGCTGGATGCCGAACCAGCGGATGGCCGGCGCCAAATCCTGCGCCGAGCGTCCGCCGGAAACGACAAGCACGAGGCCGCGCACCCAAATATAGGAGGCAAGCGTGATGATGAAGGCGCTCATCCGCAGTCTGACGATGAGGAAACCGTTGATGACGCCGATAAGGGCTCCCACCGCCAGGGCTACGGCGAGCGAGACCGGCACCATCAGCCAGTCCGGATGCAACTGCAGGCCGAGGCCGATGCCTGACGAGCAGAACATGATGCCGACCGCCATGGCGCTGAGCGCCGCGACCGATTCAACCGACAGGTCCATGTGACCGGCAATGATGACCAGCGCCAGGCCGATCGACATCACGCCCAGCACGCTCGATGCCTCGACGATGTTGGCGAAGATCCCGAGCTGGAAGAAGTTCGGAATGAGGGTCGAGAACACGGCCAGCACGAAGACCAGCATGAACCAGACGAGATTGTCGAGCACAAGCTCGAGACTGTGGCGGGTGCGTGGGCTCATCGGCCGATCCGGTTAGCGTCGAGTTTGGATATGCGGCTGCCGCGGGGCGGGCCCGCGAGGCTCCGGGCCGGGAGGCCCGGAGCTCGATGGAAAAGGCCTACTCGACGGGCTTGACGGTATCCGTCGGCGGCTTCAGGTTGCCCCAGAAAGCGGGGTTGTCGACATTCTCCTTGGTGATCGCCGCGCCCGGGATCTTGATGTTCGGGCCCCAGGCTTCCTTGGTCACCACCGACTTCAGGCCGAGCACGTCATACTCGCCGGGCTTGATCTCCTGCTTGTTGACGACCTTGTCCATGAACATGGCGACGGCCGCGGCCTGGGCGTAGAGCGGCTGTTCGACTTCGACGTTGAGCCAACCCTTGCGGATCAGGTCGAGGCCGACCGGCGCGCCGTTCGAGCTCATCATCATCACGTCGCCCGGCTTCTTACCGGCAGCCTCCAGCGAGGCAACGCCCGCGACCGAAAGATGCGCCGCGTGGCTGAAGATCAGGTCGATGTCGGGATTGGCCAAGATCTGGTCGGCAACAATGGTGCCGGCGTTGCTCGCCTCCCACTGCATGGCGGGCAGCGAGATGATCTTGACGTCCGGAAATGCCTTCATCTTCTCCTCGAAACCCTTCTGGATGTCGAGCGTGTAGGGATCGCCGGGATCACCGAGCACCTGCAGGATCTTGCCCTTGACCGAGCCATGCTTGGCCTTCAGCAGCGCTTCGGCCTGCTCGGCCGCAATGTGGCCGATCTCGACCGTGCCGGCGACCGATGTGAAGTCGGATGGCGTGGCGGTGATCTGGCGGTCGAACTCGACCACAGGGATGCCGGCCGCGCGGGCGGCTTCAACGGATGGCTTCAACGCATTGAAATCGACCGCGGCGAGGATGATCGCCTTCGGCTTCAGTGCGATGACGTCGTTCATCTGCGATTGCTGAGCGTCGGTCTTGTTGTCGGCGTTCAGTGTCTTCATCTCGTAGCCGACCTGTTTCAGGAACAGTTCCAGCGCGCTCACCGAGCCGGTCTGGAATTCGTCGAGCAAGGTCGGCACCAGGTAGTAGACGGTACCCTTGGACTGGGCGAATGCCGGCGTGAGCGTGGCAATGGCCAGGGCCAGGATACCGAAGACAGAAAGTAGCATTCGCTTCATGTCGTTCGCTCCTCTTTTCGCCGGACCCCTCATTTGTCCCTCAGCCCGCCGGTCCGGCACCGGCGAGCGTTTCCCCGGTGATCATGTTGATCACCGCATCGGGACTTGTCTTGTTGCGGGCAACGTCGCCCGCCACGACGCCTTGGCGGATCACCACGATCCGGTCGGCGACCTGGAAGGCCTGCTGCATGATGTGAGTGATGATGACGACGCCAATGCCTTGGCTCGCCACCTGGCGGATCATGTCGAGGCCGCGGCGCGTCTGCTCGACGCCGAGCGCGGCGAAGGGTTCGTCGAGCAGCACCAGCTTGCCGCCCCAATGAACGAAACGGTTGAGCTCGATCGCCTGCCGCTGGCCGCCCGAGAGATGCTCGACCTTGGTGCGCAGCGAGGGAATGCGGGTGCCGGCATTGGCCAGCGCCTTCGACACTACTGACTCCATCGCGCGCTCGTCGAGCACCGGAACGCCCAGCACCTTGCGGGTGATCTCGCGGCCCATGAAGAAGTTGGCCACAACGTCGACATTGGTGCAGAGCGAGAGGTCCTGGTAGACGGTCTCGATGCCGGCGGCCTTGGCCTCGGCGGGGGTTTTGGCGAGGAACTCCTTGCCTTCGAACAGCATGCGGCCCGAGGTCGGCTCGAGTCCGCCGGCAATGATCTTGACCAGCGTCGACTTGCCGGCGCCGTTGTCGCCGAGCAGCGCCACCACCTCGCCGCGCGCGATCGAGAAGCTGATGCCCCTCAGCGCCCGGATGGCGCCGTAATTCTTGGTGACGTTGTCAAGGACCAGCAGGGGTTCGCTCATGCCGCGATGTCTCCGCCGTTCAGAAGGTCGCCTTCGCGCTGCCGCTTGGCGGTGAAGATCTGGCCGAAGCGCGGCGAAAGCACGCCGGAAACGGCAAGTGCCGCGGCGCCGCGCAACACGGCATGCTGCCCGCCCTGCGCCACGAGGATGCGCGGCGCGGCGCGATCCTTGCGAGCCGAAACCGAATTGTGCAGCGGCTCCGCCAATGCAGCCAGGCGTTCGAGCAACTGAGGCGAGGCGAGGCCCCCAAGCACGATCGTCTCGGGGTCGAAAAGGTTCTCGATGACTGCGACGGCGTTGCGGAAGATCGGAGCGACTTCGGCCACCCATCCGGCGTCGTTGCCGTTCCAGCGGCCGCGCGCCTCGAGCGACAGATAGCGTTCGAGGCAGCCCCGGTTGCCGCAGGGGCAAAGCTCGCCTTCCGGAACGACGGGGATGTGTCCGATCTCGCCGGCATTGCCCCAGGCCCCGCGCAGCACGCCGCCGTCATGCACCATGGCGCCGCCAAGCCCGACGCTGAAGTAGAGATAGTAGTAGTCGGAACGCTGGAGGCCGAGGCCGTAGAGGCGTTCCCCCATGGCCGCCGCCGCCATATCGGTCTCGAAGAAGGCGGGCAGGCCGGTCGCGGCGGCAAGGCGCTCGCGCAACGGCACGCCTTTCCAGCCCGCCATTGTGGTCGGTCCGACGAAGCTCATGGTCTCGACGCCGAACGGGCCGGGAAGCGCCATGCCGACGCCGATGACCCGTCCTCCGGCGCGGCGCCCGGTCAGATCGGCAACCATGGCGCCGATCGCCTCGAAGGCGAGATCGGGTGTCGGGCTCGGCGCTTCGCGATGGACGCTCTCGATCACGTCGCCGCTCAGGTTGATGAGTGCGGCGTCTATCCCCAGCGGGGTGAGGTGGATGCCGACCGCATAGCCGCCTTCCGGGTTGATGCGCAGCGTGGCCGGCGGGTGGCCGCGGCCCTTCGGCTCCTCGCGGACCGACAGTATGTAACCCTGTTCCTCCAATTCGCGCACGATGGTCGAAACCGTCTGAACGGTGAGCCCGACGTGCTGCGCGATGTCGCCGCGGGCGATCGGACCGAAGCGGCGGATGGATTCGAGCACGATGCGCCGGTTGTACGGCCGCCCGAACTCCTGATTGGTTCCCCGCAACGCCATGGCTTGCGCTCCTGACGGCTTCAAGGTTCGCAGAGAAGATTTATTCAGTCAAATGGAATTCAAAAATAATTTGCCCGGCTCCCGAGGAGAGCAAGTTTCCCTGCGGTTCCCCAGCGCTTGCGACCCGGGCAATGTGCGGAAAGCTAGTATCTGATGACGCGACGCTCGATCAGCACGACAATGCAGAAAAGCGCGATCGATAACGACGACGACAGCACGATCGCGGCGTAGAGCCGGTCGGATTGATAGTTGAACGTCGCCTGGATGATCAGCGCGCCGAGGCCTTTGTCCGAGCCGATCCATTCGCCGACGATGGCGCCGATCACCGCAGTGGCCGAGGCGATGCGCAGCGAGGAGAATAGCATCGGCAGGGCGCGGGGCAGGCGCAGAGCCCAGAAGATCTCCGAGCGTGTCGCCGACAGCACGCGGAACAGTTCGTGTTCGTTGTCGCTCGCCGAATCCAGGCCCCGGATCATGTTCACCAGGGTCGGGAAGAAGCAGATCACCGCGGCGATGACGATCTTTGGCGTCATGCCGAGGCCGAAGATCAGGATGATGATCGGCGACAGCGCCAGGATCGGAATGGTGTTGAAGAATAGCACGATCGGGAAATAGGCGGCCTGCAGGAAGCGGCTGTGCACGAAGACCACGGCAAGCAGCACGGCGGCGAAATTGCCGATGACGAAGCCCGCCAGCGCCTCGATCAGCGTCGGTCTGAGATTGTCGATGAGCAGGGCGAAATTCTTCTGGAAGACGCCGAAGATCGCCGTCGGCGTCGGCACGATATAGGCCGGCACGCCGAGTAGCGGCAGGAGATACTGCCAGGCAATCAGGATCGACGCGGCGCCCAGAACCGGAAGCGCAATCGCCATTTGCGGGCCAAGCGGCGCCGGTCTCACGATGCGCGCTCCAGCGCTGCACGCAACTCGGCCATGGCGCCGACGATCGCCGCATCCTCGCGCTTGCAGCGGTTGCCTTCCTGCTTGAAGGGCCGCAGGTCGAGGTCCTTCACCACCCGTCCCGGATTGGCAGCCAGCACAATGACGCGCTCTCCGAGATAGGCGGCTTCGGCGATCGAATGGGTGACGAAAAGGATCGTTGTGCCGGTGCGCCGCCAGAGCGTCAGCAATTCGTCGTTGAGGCGATCGCGCGTGATCTCGTCCAGCGCGCCGAACGGCTCGTCCATCAGAAGCAGCCTGGGCTCGCCAAGCAGGGCGCGGGCGATGGCGACGCGCTGGCGCTGGCCCCCCGAAAGCTGATGCGGCAGGCGTTCACCGAGTCCGCCAAGCCCCATCAGCTCCAGCAGTTCGCTGCTGCGGTCATCGATCTTGCGTGTGAGGCTGCGCTGGCCGACGCCGAGCGGCAGGCGCACATTGTCGCGCACCGTGCGCCAGGGCAGCAGGGTGGAATCCTGGAAGACGAAGCCGACGTCGCGGCGCGAGCGCACCGCGTGCGGTGTGGCCCCAAGCACGCTGATCGTGCCGTCCAACGGGTCGAGCAGGTCCGCCACCACGCGAAGTAAGGTCGACTTGCCGCAGCCCGACGGGCCGAGGATCGACAGGAAGGAGCCGGCCGCGACCGTGAGGTCGAGGCCGGACAGCACTTTGACGACCGTCTGCCGGCCGCCATAGCCGACATCGAGCTTCTGCGCTTCGATGGCGTTCGGCATCAGGCCGCGGGCGCGTCGAGCTTGGGCCGGTCGGCGGCCGAAAGCTCCAGGATCTTCGTGGTGTAGACATCTTTGGCGGCCGGGCGTCCGTTCGGGTACTGGCCGACCTTGTCGAGCAGCGTCAATTGCTCCTCGATGGAGGCAGGGTCGAACGTGCCCCAGCCATCCTTGGCGGTCGCGCCATCGAAGGAGAGTTTCAGCACCAGGTTGACGGTCTTCTCTTCCCAGCCGAGATCCATCTCCGGATAGGCGGCGACCATCTTCTTCACCGCTTCCTGGGGGTTGGCGTGAACCCAGCCCCAGCCCTTGCCGACCGCGCCGACGAACTTCGCCAGTGTGTCGGGGTCCTTCTCGATCGCCGCGTCGGTCGCGAAATAGACGTCGGCGTAGGAAGCGAGGCCGAGGTCGCGCACCAGGAGATCGATGCGGTCCTCGCCGACCACGCTCAGCGCCTGGGTGTTGGTGATCCAGCCGCCGATGGCGTCGACGTCGCCGCGCACCAGAGGCGCCTTGTCGAAGCCGACATTGACGATGGTGACTTCCGACGGGTCGATGCCGTTCTTGGCCAGGATCTCATCGATGACGAAGCGCGCGGTCGGCTGGATGCCGATCTTCTTGCCCTTGAGGTCGGCAACATTGCGGATTGGCTTTCCCGGTTTCGAGGTCAGCGCATAGGGGCCGGTGCGGAAGCCGCAGGCGATGATTTTGATCGGCACGCCGCTGGCGCGCGCCGCATAAAGCTGCGGCGTTTCCGAGAACTGGCCGAGCTGCGCGGCGCCGGAGATCACCGGCGGCACGGTCGAGGCGTTGGGCCCGCCAGGGCTGAACTCCACCTCGAGCCCGGCATCCTTGAAATAGCCGTTGGCGACGGCCGCGATGTCGCCGATCTGGCCATTGGACATCAGCCAGTCATACTGGATGACGACCTTGCCGGCGGCCCTGGCGCCCGGCGTCAACACCAATTGCATACCGGCTGACGCGGCTGCGACCGCTGCGAGGCCGCCCTTCACGAAAGCGCGGCGGTTCAATTCGTAGTCTTGGTTCCCACTCATTTTTCGCTCCTGTTGCAGACTTCTTGTCTCTTCTTTCCAAGCGCCGACCCCTCGGCGCGGCGTCGCTACGGCTGTTGGTCGTGGTAGTCGCCAGGGCCGCCGTCGAGCCAGGCGTAAAGCTCCCAAAGCGTGTCGTCCGGATCGGTGAAATAGGCGCAGCGCGCATTCCAGACGTAGTTTTCGGGCGGTCCATAGAAGGGCACGCCCTTGGCGCTCAATTCGCCGTGCAGCCGGTCGATCTCGGTCGGCGATCCGAGCTGGACGGCGACGCAAACCTTGTGCGCTTGGCGCGGCGATCTCTGGTTCGAGACGCCGGTGTGTCGGTTGATGTGGTCGAGCTCCCAGGCGGCGAGCGTCACGCCCTCGCCATGGAAATCGGCAAAGCCTTCGGCACGCCGACGCAGCCGGAAGCCGAGTTTCCCGACATAAAAGTCGACCGTACGCTCGATATTTTCCACCAGCAGGCAGACGTCGGAGATGCGGGTGAGGTTGGCCGGCATGACTATTTCGTCCCGCCGGTCTTGGAGAGTGGCAGCTTCACGCCGACGCGGTTGGCGGCGCCGATGATGTGCGTACGCATTGCTGCTTCCGCCGCCGCCGGATCGCCCGCCACCAGCGCCTCGTAGATGCGCACATGCTCGCCGACATTGATCTCGACGAGATCGTGCAGCGGGTTGGTCATGCGGGCATAGTGGATCGACTGGCGGATCTGCTCACAGACAAAAGAGATGAAGGTGTGGATGTAGCTGTTGCCGGTCGCCCGCGCGATCTCGCGGTGGAAGAGCAGGTCGGCGTCGATGCTGCCTTCTTCCCAGCGCTCCTCGCCGCCCATGCGGTCGAGCGCCGCCTTGATCGAATCGAGATGCTCCTGCCCGCGCCGCGCCGCGGCGAGCGCCGCCGACTCGGCCTCGAGGATGCAACGCAGCTCGAACAGCCGCTCCATATTATGGGTGTCCTTGAGCGCCTCGCGGTCGATGCGGATGGCGGCCCTTTGCTCGGGCGCCAGCACGAAGGCTCCGATACCTTGCCGCGCTTCGATCATGCCGTCGGCCCTGAGCTGGGCAATCGCCTCGCGCACCACATTGCGGCTGACGCCGAACTTCTCGGAAAGCTCCTGCTCGGTCGGCAGCCGCGCGCCGGGATTCAACTCGCCGGATTCGATCTCGCGGCTGAGGAAGGCCGCGACCCGGTGCGGCAGGGTTTCGACGGTGCCGATGGCGGCCAGTCTCTGCTTCATAAAAAACGCTCCGTCGAGGGCAGCAGGCAGCCGGGGTTCATCACCCCTTTAGGGTCGAGCGCAGTCTTCAGCGCGGTAACCATGCGGCGATGCGCCGGCGAAAGCCCGGCCCAGAATTCTCGGGCACGGCTGCGGCCGATGCCGTGCTCGGCGCTGATCGAGCCGCCGAGGCTGACGGCGATGTCGTACAGCCCGGCCGTGATTTCTTCGCCGCGCACCCGCGCTTCGCCATCAGCGAGATCGAGCGGCGGCAGCACATTGAAATGGATGTTGCCGTCGCCGGCATGGCCATAGGCCAGTGCAATCCAGCCCGGATGTTCGGTGGCGACGAAGCGGCGGGCGCGCTCGACAAGGACAGGGATATCGGAAATGCGCACCGAGAGATCGGTGCGCACGTGATAGCCGCGCTTCGCCTGGCCCTCGACCAGTCCCTCGCGGATCGCCCAGAGGGCCTTAGCCTGCGCGTTGCTGGTCGCGAGGACTGCGTCGGCCACCAGGCCGCCTTCGAGCGCATCGGTTAGAAAACTGGCGAGCACGCCGTTGAGGTCGATGGTCGGTCCGGAGGACAATTCGATCAGCGCATGGACGGGTCCTGCGACAGGCGCCGTCATTCCAGGATCGACCAGCCGGGCCAAATCGATGCATTCCGAGCCGATGATCTCGAAGGCGGAAATCAGATCGGAGCAGGCGCGGCGCGCTCGGTTGAACAGGCCGATGGCCGCTTCGAACGAGACGAGGCCGAGATAGGCGGTCTCGACACGGGCCGGCTTCGGGAACAGCTTGACCTCCACACCGGTAATGATGCCGAGCGTGCCCTCGGAGCCGATGAACAGCTGCTTCAGGTCATAACCGCTGTTGTTCTTGCGCAGCCCGGAAAGGCCGTTCCACAGCTCGCCATCGGCCAGAACAACCTCCAGCCCCAGGATCAGGTCGCGCGCCATGCCGTAGCGCAGCACGTTGACGCCGCCGGCATTGGTCGCGGCATTGCCGCCGATCTGGCAACTGCCTTGTGCGCCGAGCGCCAGTGGGAACAGGCAATCTTCGGCCTCGCTTGCCTCTTTGATCGCCTGCAGCACGCAGCCTGCGTCCGCCTGAAGTGTGAAGTTCGCGCGATCGATCCGGCGGATGGCGTTCAGCCGCTCTAGGCTGACGACTACACCGCCGGTGGCGGTGCCATCGATGGCGCCCGAAACCAAGCCGGTGTTGCCGCCCTGTGGAATGACGCCGAGTCCCAACTCGCTGCACAGACGCATCAGCGCTTGCACCTCCGCAACCGACGCGGGGCGCAGTACGGCCAGCGCGCTGCCTCGATAGTCGCCGGCCCAATCGCCGAGATACTTCGCCATTCCAGCAGTGTCGGCGGTGAGACCGCTCGGCCCCACTGCGTCTTCGAAAACGCTGAGGATTTGCGGTGAGAGGCTGCGAATGGTCATCAGCGGCGCAATCGGTGAGGCGATAGGGTGATGTATATCATCCTACAACTTGGATTGAGTCAATCCAAAGCGAGCGCTGCCAAGCAAAACGGTCGATAAATCTGGAGGGACCTCGGGTCAGCCGCGAGGCGTGCGCTAAAGGTACTGCGCGACCTTCTTGCCGACGGCGAGGAAGCGCAGCGGGTCGACCGCCTCGCCGTTGTGGCGCACTTCGTAGTGGAGATGCGGACCGGTCGAGCGGCCGCTGCTGCCGGTCTTGCCGATCACGTCGCCGGCGGCGAGCTTCTGGCCGACAGTCACGTCGATCTCGCTGAGGTGGCCATAGCGCGTCGCAAAGCCGTTGCCGTGGTCGACCTCGACCATGCGGCCGTAGCCGCCGTTCCAGCCGGCCTTGGTGACGACGCCGGCAGCGGTGACCTTCGCCGGCATGCCGATCGGCGCCCTGAAATCCATTCCCGTATGCAGGGCGGCCGTGCCGAGGATCGGGTCGGTGCGCACCCCGAACGGGCTGGTCACGGTATGGCCCGGCGCGGGATTGCTGAGCGGCAGCTTGCGCGCCTCTTTCTTGACTTGATCTAGCGCATCAAGCGCTTCATCCAGCTCTTTGACTTTGCTGTCGAAGATCATTGAAGAATCGAGCGGCACCAGCGGCCCGCCGACATCGTTCTTGTCGAGCTCCGTGTCGACCGGCAGCCCGGCGGCTTGCAGTGCCTGCGAGATCGCGTCGGCGTTGCGATAAGCGTTGTCCGCAAGCGTGGTGATGCGCGTGAGCTGCTGGTTCTCGATGGCCTTGAGCGAAGCGTTGATCGACACGAAGAGCTTGTCGGCACGATCCGCTGCCGTTTCGTTGTCGAGCGGGTCGGAGCGTGTCGACCACAGGGAGAATGGCCTCGTGTCGCCGGCGCCCAACGATGCGACGGAGTAGGTCGGGGCCTGCGAAAGACCGCCGGTGATCTCGGCGCGCTCGTCGGGTTTGGTCGCGGTGGCATTGGCTGCGGCGGGCACATCGCCGACCTCGCTCTCGGCGCGTTCGAGGATCGGCCCGAGCCGGCCGTGGCGCTGGCTGAGCTGGGTCTGCCTGGCCAGCAACTCGCTGACCTTGGTCTCCATGAGCTGCTGGTCGAGAAGCTGGCGGCTGGTGATGCGATCGACCTGGGCGCGAAGCGCGGAGATGCGATCCTCATAGGCCTGCTGCATGCGCGCCTGCCTGGCTGCGGTGGCGCCGATCAGGTCATCGCGCAGCACCAGGTAGGAGGTGGCGAGCAGATAGCCGATGGCGATCGCCGCAAGCGCCGACCCGATGAAGGCGGCGAGCCACGGGCGGATGGTGAAATGCCGGATCTCGTTGCCCCGGGCGATAATGACCGTATGGGGCTCCTTGCGCCTGCCGAAGACCGCTGACTGACCGTTCACGGGACCAAGCTTTCGTTACGACTCCAACGACAGCTCGATTACACATTATTAGGGTTAACAAAGCTTTGCTGGCGGCGATGTCGGCATATCCAAATCCCGCAACGCGGGTGGCAGGTTGCAGGGAAGGAGGCCAGCAAAATCGCGGAAGCTTTGGGTCTGCCCCGCTTCACAGCGCGCGCACCGCCTCCAGCACCTCTTCGGCATGGCCCTTGACGCGCACCTTGCGCCAGATGCGGGCGACGCGTCCGTCCTGGCCGATCAGGAAGGTGGCGCGCTCGACTCCCATGTACTTGCGGCCGTACATCGTCTTCTCGACCCACAGATGATAGGCGTCGATCGCCTTGCGCTCCTCGTCGGCGACGAGATCGAGGGTGAGATCGTATTTCGCCTTGAATTTGTCGTGTTTCTTGACGCTATCGGGGGACAGCCCGATGACCACGGCGCCGGCCTTCTCGAATTCCGGCTTCAGCTGCGAGAAGCCGATCGCCTCGTTGGTGCAGCTTGTGGTGTCGTCCTGCGGATAAAAGTAGAGTACGACAGGTTTTCCCCGGATCGCGGCGAGGCTGAGGGAGCCGCCGCCGTCGCGCGGAAGATCGAATTGCGGCGCAACGTCGCCCACGTCGAGATCAGCCATGTCGATGCCCTTGTTTGCGGTTACGCGCGGATCGAGCATCGATATAACGTGAGGCGGGGATTCGTCCACGACGAGTACGTTTACAACGGAATATTGCTTGGATCAGGAGCAACCGCAGCACGAGAAGATCAGGTTCAGGCGTGACGAGATCACCGACCTGGGAGCTTTTCCGTCCGCTTGCAGCGTGCCGCCGCTTGGCCGTGCTTCGGTGCGCCGGCGCTTCCGCATCCTCGGCCGGGTGTTCGCCGGACTCTGCGCACTGGTGCTTCTGGCGGCAATTGGCGTCTATGTGCTTGGCACGTCAGGCATCGGCACGGAACGACTTCGCGCCGAAGCCGAGACGGCCATCGAGAAGCTCGCTGGCGTCGATCTCAACGTCACCGTTGGGCCGGCGCGGTTGACGCTCGATGGGTCGAGCTTCGTCGCCCTGCAGGTCAGCGACGTCAGCTTGAAGACGGCCGACGGCAAGCCGATGGCCGATGTCGGGCGCGTCCGCTTCGGCATGCGCCTGCTGCCGCTGCTATCCGGCGAGGTCAAGCTCACCAGCGCCCGGTTCTCCGATGCTCGCATCATGGTCGCCGCCATGCCGTCCGGCAGCGGTGATTGGACGGCGGCTTTGCGCAACGAGGATGGCCTGGTCGATCCGGAGAAAGTATCGGCGGCGGTGTTTGGCGGCGTCAACGCGGCGCTGGATGCGGTGCGCGCGGAATCGATGCGCCAGATCGACCTCCGCAACGTCGAGTTCGAATTGCCGCCGGGCGGATCGGTCAGGCGTGTGACCGTCGCCGAGGCCACGGTTGGGCAGACGGGCACAGGCAGCATGGAACTGTCTTCAAATGCCGATGTCGACGGCCGGCATGTCAGCCTGAGCGCCTCCGCGGCGCGCGATCCGAGCGCCAGGCGGATCGCATCGCTGGACGCCGCCCTCGCGATAGCGGACGTCGGCGTAACGCCCGCTCAGGGAAGCTCCAGCGGCGGGAACTTCGCCGCCCAGGGCGGCAAGCTTGGTTCTGTTGCGCTGAAGCTTTCGGGTGCCGAGGCGTCCGGCGAGACGACGTCGCGGCTGACGGCGTCGCTGTCGCTCGGCGGCTCGGTGCTCGATCTCGGCTCGCGCGGGCTGCTGCCCGCCGACGTCGATGTCAAGGCCACATTGGTCGCGGGATCAAACAAGGTCTCGGTCGACAAACTGCTGATCAGGACCGGCCGCTCGACATTCGATTTCTCAGGCTCGATCGGGCCGAAGCCGGCAGCCGCGGGCGAGGAGCCGTCCTACCGCTATGACCTTGTCAGCGACGGTTCGACGCTCGCGCCTTCGGAATCGCCGGAGCCGGCGCTTCAGTTCCTTGCCCGGGTCGCCGGCGTCTACCAGACCAAGAGCCGCAAACTCGTCGCCGAGCAGATCGGCGTCCGCTCCGGCGGTTCGAGCGACGTGCTGGGCACGGCGTCGCTCGCCTTCATCGACAATGGCCCGCCGGGTGTGTCGCTGTCGCTCAATGTCCACGACATGCCGGTTTCGCATGTGAAGCAGTTGTGGCCCTGGTTCTCCGCCCGCAACGCGCGGCTTTGGGTGCTGGACAACCTGTTCGGCGGCCGCGTGGTCGACGCCAACCTGCAGTTCCAGGTCGTTCCGGGGCGGCTCGGCAACGGCGTTCCGCTTTCCGGCGACGAGGTGTTCGGCCGCTTCCAGGTCGAGGGCTCGCGCTTCGATACCGCGGGGCGCATTCCACCGATCCGCGATGCGGTCGGTGTCGTTGCCTTCCATGGCAACGATGTCGATATCACGCTGTCCTCGGGCAGCGTTTTTATGCCGAGCGGCCGCACCGTGGCGGCAAGCGGCGGCACGCTGACGATCAAGCAGGCGAATGTTTCGCCCGTGATCGGCTCGCTCGACATCGATGTCGCCGGCGAAGCCCCGGCGATCGCCGAACTCGCCTCCTTTGAGCCGATCAACGCCATGCGCCATGTCGGACTTGCGCCTGAGGATTTGAGCGGCACCGTCACCGGGCATGTGCGGGCCGACATTCCGCTGACTTCCGGCGTCGATACCTCGACGCTCGACTGGCTGGTGGCGCTGGACTACCAGGATCTTTCCTTAGCCAAGCCGTTCGAGGACCAGATGGTGACCGAGGCCGACGGGTCCATCACCGTGAGCCCCGACCGTGCGGTGATATCGGCCAAGGCGAAGCTGAACGGCATTCCGGCCGAGCTCGACCTGGTCGAGCCGCTCGAGGACAGCGGCCCGCCGCGCAGCCGTAAGGTCGCGCTGGTGATCGACGACAAGACGCGCGCTGCAGCAATGCCCGGCCTTTCGCCGCTGCTTTCCGGAACCATCAAGGTGGCGATCGACAAGAGCGGCGAGGGCGTCCAGAACGTGTCGGCCGACCTGACCAACGCAAGGCTCGACATCCCTTGGGCAGGATGGAGCAAGGGTGCCGGCATTCCGGCCAAGGTCACCTTCACGATGGCCAAGTCCGGCAGCACGACCACGCTGTCCGACTTCGATCTCGACGGGAAGAGCTTTTCGATCGACGGCGATGTGACACTGGTCAACGGGGCGCTGTCCTCGGCCCGGTTCAGCAAGGTCGCGCTCAACAGAGGAGACGACGTCGCGGTCTCGGTCAAACGGTCGGGCAAAAGCTATGCGGTCGATGTCAGCGGCGACTCTCTCGACGCCCGCTCGCTGATCAAACAGTTCACCTCAGACGTCGATACAGCCACAAAAGGCGCCGGCGCCGACGCGATCTCGGTCAGCGCCGACGTGAAGTCGCTGACCGGCTTTCACGACGAGGTGCTGTCGAACCTCAAGCTGAATTACAGCGCTGCCGGCTCCCGGGTGAATGGTCTCGATGTCAGCGCGACGGCGAGTTCGGGTGCCGCCATTGCCGTCCGAAACACCACCGGCGACGGCGGCCGGTTTCTCAGGATGAAATCGGCCGATGCCGGCGCTATCCTGCGCTTCCTCAACATTTACGAGCATATGGAGGGCGGGGCCATCACGCTGTCGCTGGCGGGCGACGCCGACGGGCCAATGAAGGGCCAGGTCGACGCCAGCAATTTCTATGTCGTCAACGAGCCGAAGCTTGCGTCGATCGTGTCGACCAGGCCGGCCGGCGACACGCGCAGCCTCAACCAGGCGGTCAAGGCCAACATCGACACCTCAAGGGTGCAGTTCGAGCGCGGCTATGCCGAGATCGACAAAGGCTCCGGCTATCTCAGACTGGCAAACGGTTTGTTGCGCGGTCCGCGCATCGGCACCACTTTCCAGGGCACGCTCTACGACCAAGACAACAATATGGACATGACCGGCACCTTCATGCCGGTTTATGGGCTGAACCGCATCTTCGGCGAACTGCCGCTGTTCGGCCCGCTGCTCGGCAACGGCCGCGACCGCGGCCTGATCGGCGTCACCTACCGGCTGCGCGGCAACGCCAACAAGCCGACGCTCAACATCAATCCGCTGTCGGTGGTGGCGCCGGGAATTTTTCGCTCAATCTTCGAGTATCGGTGATCAGGCCGACTAGATCGGCCGCACCAGAACGTGCTTCTTCCTGCCGAACGAGAGCTTCACCACACCTTCCGCGCCCAGGTCCTCAAGCGTTACCATGCGCCGGTCATCCGTGACCGCCTGGTCGTTGAGGCGCACGGCGCCGCCCTGGACATGCCGGCGCGCTTCGCCATTGGAGCCGGCGAGCCCGGCGGTGACGAACAGCGACAGGATGCCGATGCCGGCCTCGAGATCAGCCTTGGCGACGTCGATGCTGGGCAGCGTGTCGGCGAGCGCGCCTTCCTCGAAAGTCTTGCGCGCAGTCTCGGCAGCCGTTTCGGCCGCCGCGCGGCCATGCAGCATGGCGGTGATCTCGGTGGCGAGAATCTTCTTCGCCTCGTTGATCTCCGAGCCGCCGAGCTTTTCGAGGCGCGCGACCTCGGCGAGCGGCAGTGTCGTGTAGAGCTTCAGGAAGCGCCCGACATCCGCATCCTCGGTGTTGCGCCAGTACTGCCAGAACTCGTAAGGCGACAGCATATCGCCGTCGAGCCAGACAGCGCCGGAGGCCGACTTACCCATCTTGGCGCCCGACGAGGTGGTGAGCAGCGGCGTCGTCATCGCAAACAGCTGCACGCCTTCCATGCGATGACCGAGATCGATGCCGTTGACGATGTTGCCCCACTGGTCGGAGCCGCCCATCTGCAGCCGGCAGCCGACGCGCTTGTAGAGCTCGACGAAGTCGTAAGCCTGCAGGATCATGTAGTTGAATTCGAGGAACGACAGCGACTGCTCGCGGTCGAGCCTGAGCTTCACGGAATCGAAGGCCAGCATGCGGTTTACGGAGAAATGCCGGCCGACATCGCGCAGGAAACTGACGTAGTTGATCTCCATCAGCCAATCGGCATTGTTAACCATCACCGCGTCGCCCGCGCCGCTGCCGAATTTGAGATAAGGCGCGAAATTGCGGCGGATGCCGACGAGATTGCTCTCAATGTCCCCAGGCGTCAGCAGCTTGCGCGCCTCGTCCTTGAAAGAAGGATCGCCGATCATCGAGGTGCCGCCGCCCATCAGCGCGATCGGCCGGTGGCCGGTCTGCTGCAGCCAGTGAAGCATCATGATCTGGATCAGCGATCCGGCATGCAGGCTCTTCGCCGTCGCATCGAAGCCGATATAAGCGCTCACCGTTTCCTTGGCGAAAAGCTGGTCGAGGCCGGTTTCATCCGAAATCTGGTGGATGAAGCCGCGCTCGCTCATGATGCGCAGGAAATCGGACTTGAAGGCGGACATCTTTTCTTCCCGGAGATCGCACGGCATTTGGCCGAGCTTGACGTGAAGGGGCGCGTTTAGCATCCAAGCGCGATCAGCAAAAGTGGTTTCCGGTTTTGCGTAGGATCGCGCTTCAAGAGGCAAACAGGTGATCAGCAACAGTGAGTTCCGGTTTCGCGTAAGACCGCACTTCAACCGGCAAATGGGCGATCAGCAAAAGTGGCTTGGGGCATTGCGTGCTACCGCCTGCCATGAGCCGCATCCTTGCTTCGCCCCTTTTGCTGGCGTAATGAGGCGCCCGCGCAAGGGCAGCACGCCCCGACGCGCCGCGACGGGGCTATCCCGCAGATCAGATCGGACAAGCTCCCGCGATGAACAGGAACTATCTCCTCCTCTTTCTGTTCAGCATCCTGATGACCGTCAGCGGGCTGGCAAGCCTGCCGCCGGTCGACCGGGACGAATCACGCTTCGTCCAGTCGACCAAGCAGATGGTCGAGACCGGCGACTATATCGACATCCGACTGCAGGATGTGACCCGCTACAAGAAACCGATCGGCATCTACTGGCTGCAATCGGCGGCCGTCGTATTGAGCGGTGAGGGGGTCGAAGCGCCGATCTGGGTCTATCGACTGGTTTCGATGCTGGGCATCGCGCTCGCCGTCGTGGGCATCGGCTGGACGGGCACAAAACTCTTCGGCGCCAATGCCGGCCTTGCCGCCGGCCTGATGATGGCCGCCATCTTCGCCACCGCCTTCGAAGGCCGCGACGCCAAGACCGACGCCATGTTGCTCGCCTGCTGCGTGGCCGCGCAGGGCGCGCTGGCGCAGGTCTATCTGGCCGCGCGCCGCAAGGAGCCGGTTGCCGGCCACCTCCCATGGATCTTCTGGATCGCGCAGGGACTGGGAATTCTGATCAAGGGTCCGGTCGCTCCGCTGTTGTCGCTGCTGACGGCCGGCGCGCTGTTCGCCTTCGAACGCGACTGGCGCTGGCTTTTGAAGCTGAAGCTGGTGCGCGGCGTTGCAATCGTGCTCGTCATCGTGCTGCCCTGGATCATCCTCATCAGCTGGAAGAGCGGCGGCGCCTTCTTCCAGGAGGCGGTCGGCAAGGACATGCTGAACAAGGTGGCGCAGGGCGAGGAATCGCATGGCCTGCCGCCGGGCTTCTATATGCTCACCTATTCGCTGTTCATGTGGCCTTTCGGCCTGATCGCGGTCGGCGCCGGGCTGCAGGCCATCAACCGCTTCTGGGACGACCCGCGCCTGCGCTTCTGTCTCGCCTGGTATATCCCCTTCTGGCTGGTGTTCGAGGCGATCCCGACCAAGCTGCCGCATTATGTGCTGCCGGCCTATCCCGGCATGGCGCTGCTGATCGGCTGGCTGCTCACCTTGCCGGAGGATAAGGCCAATGCGCCGCTCAAGCGCTGGCAGAACTGGCTGTGGTGGTCGACCGCCTTCGGCGTCGTCGTCGTGTCGATCGGGCTAGCCGCAGTATGCATAGGCGCGCCGCTCTATCTCGCAAAAGCCTTTTCCTGGAGGAGCATTCCGGCGGCGATCGCCGCGCTCGTGACCGGCTATCTCGCTTTCCCGCGCCAATTGCAGGTGCCGCTCGAACGCATCGCCGCGATCGCGATCGGCGCGGGCGTAACCTTCAGCCTGCTGTTCGGCGTGATTGCGCCGGCGCTGAGGCCGATCTGGCTGAGCCCGGCCATCAAGGCAGCCGTCGATGCCAACCGTCCTTGCGACACCACGGTGGTCGCCTCGTCCCCCTATCACGAGCCGAGCCTGGTGTTCCTGGTCGGGACCAAGACCGTGCTGACCGACGTCGATGGCGTGGCAAAGCACCTGCTGGCCGATCCGACCTGTGCGCTGGGACTGGCGCCGGTCAAGGAGGAGCAAAAGCTAAACGAGCTGCTTGCCGGGCAGGGCAAGTCGGCGAAGCGACTGACCGAGATCGACGGGCTCAACTATTCGTCAGGAGACAAGCTGGCGCTCGGCCTTTATCGAGTGGCCCAGTGAGGAATAATGTCGGAGCTCGAAGACCCCTATAGAGCCATGTCCGCCGTTTCTCTTTACCGCCGTTCGCTCGGCAACTTCCTCGACACGACGCGCATCGTGCAGCGGCGTTTTGCAGTGCGGCCCGCGCGCTATCCCGAGATTCCCTGGCTCGTCTGGGTCTCTGCATGGCTTCTGCTGGCCATAGCCATTGGCCTCACCCTGGACAGCGCCGCCGGCAGGATGCGCGGCGGGTGGACGCCAAGCTTCGTCCGATTCACCGACTTCTTAACGGATTTCGGCCTGGGCGGCTGGTATCTCATCCCCGCGGTTCTCTGCCTCGTCGCCGCCAACCTGACGGACTGGCGACGGCTTTCCAGGTCGTCGCGTCTGCTCGTCTACAATTGGACCTGCTTCGCTTTCCTGGTGCTTTGCGCGGTTAGTCTTTCCGGGCTGGCCGTCAACTTACTAAAATACGGCATCGGCCGGGCCCGGCCGCTCTATTTCAACGATTACGGGGTGCTGTCGCTGCATCCCTTCGCCATGGATGCGCGCTTCGCCGGCTTTCCGTCCGGCCATGCTACGACGATGGGGGCGGTGTTCGGCGTCCTCTTGCTGCTGTTTCCAAGGCGCTGGCACATCGCGCTTGCGGCCACGGCCTTGATCGCTTCGACGCGCGTCTTCGTCGGCGCGCATTATCCGAGCGACACAGTGGCCGGCTTTGGGCTCGGCCTTGCCTTTGCGATCGCCGCAGGGTTGGTTTTCGCGCGGCTCGGTTTCATCTTCCGGCGGCCGTCGTCGACCAGACCCGTGCCCAAGCGCACGTTCCGGCTGCTGTCTTCCAGCGGATCCAAGGACAAAACATCGCTGGCGAGGCGGAGCCGCGAGCAATTGTCGGCTGACCGCCCGTAGAGCTATTTGGTCTAAGGATTGCCCGAAATCTACCTCAGCCGCTTCGGCCGTGGATCGGCGAGCTCGCCGGCCAGACGCCGGTCGAGGTAATCGGCGCATTCGTCGATCAGCAGTTCGGCGTGGTTGGCGAAGAAATGGTTGGCGCCGGAGATAGTCTTCTGCGTAATGGTTATGCCTTTTTGCGTGTGCAGCTTGTCGACCAGGGTCTGCACGTCCTTGGGCGGCGCCACCTTATCGGCATCGCCATGGATGATGAGGCCGGACGACGGGCAGGGTGCCAGGAACGAAAAATCGTAGGTGTTGGGCTGCGGGGCGACCGAGATGAAGCCCTCGATCTCGGGCCGGCGCATGAGCAGCTGCATGCCGATCCATGAGCCGAACGAATAGCCCGCGACCCAGCAGCTCTTGGAATCCGGATGCAGCGACTGCACCCAGTCGAGCGCAGCGGCCGCGTCCGACAATTCGCCGGTACCGTGGTCGAACTCGCCCTGGCTGCGGCCGATGCCGCGGAAATTGAAGCGAAGCGTGGTGAAATCGCGCTTCTGGAACATGTAGAAGAGGTCATAGACGATTTTGTTGTTCATCGTGCCGCCGAATTGCGGGTGCGGATGCAGCACGATGGCGATCGGCGCGCTCTTTTCCTTCGAAGGCTGGTAACGGCCCTCCAGGCGACCAGCCGGACCGGCGAAAATGACCTCAGGCATAAAATACTCCACGTGGCATACGAAGGCGCGAGCCCGGACTCTTCCTTTGGCCCGTTCTGTGGCCTTGACGCCGGGCAAGCGTCTTCCTAGAAGCTAGTTTAGAATTGTTCAAAACTGGGTGCCGAGAACGCATTTTCTCGGCCGCCCGCGCCGCAAGCCGGGTAAATAGGACGGCTCGCCTTGCAATTTCAAGGAAATAACGCGCTGTCCTCGCGGAATGGCTGCTGACAGGATCGACTGAAGGAAAATGGCCGCAACTCGCGCCTATCTCGACTACAACGCCAGCGCACCTCTCATGGCAGAGGCGCGGTCGGCGGCGGTCGCGGCGCTCGATGCCGCCAATCCGTCGTCGGTTCACAGCGAGGGCCGCGCGGCGCGGCGGCTGATCGAGGATGCCAGGCGCGACGTGGCAGGGCTGGTCAATGCCAGGCCCGAGCACGTCGTGTTCACCTCCGGCGCGACGGAGGCCGCATCGACGCTGCTTGCTCCCGACTGGCAGATGGGGCGCGGCTCTGTCCGCATCAGCCACCTCTATGTCTCGGCCGCCGATCATCCCTGCATTCTGAATGGCGGGCGGTTCTCGGCGCCGCAGGTGACGAGGATCGGCGTTGATCGAGACGGCATTGCCGATCTCGAGGCGCTGACTACGGCGCTCTCCGCGCATGACAAGGCTGCCGGCCTGCCGCTGGTGGCGATCCATGCCGCCAACAACGAGACGGGGGTGATCCAGCCGATCGGACGCATCGCCGAGGTCGTCAAGGAAGCGGGCGGCGTGCTGGTCGTCGATGCCGTGCAGGCGGCAGGGCGGATTCCGATCGACATGTCAGCCGGTTATGCCGATTGTCTGATCCTGTCCTCGCACAAGATCGGCGGTCCGAAGGGCGTCGGCGCCATCGTCGCCCGGGCCGACCTGATGATGCCGAAGCCGCTGATCATTGGCGGAGGCCAGGAAAAGGGCCATCGCGCCGGCACCGAGAATCTTCCCGGCATTGCCGGTTTCGGTGCCGCGGCGCGGGCAGCACTCGCCGGCCTGGAAGACATGGAAGCGGTCGCGCGCCGTCGCGACAAGGTCGAAGCCATCGTGCGGGAGCTCGTCCCTGATACGGAAATCTTTGGAGCGGCCGCGCCAAGGCTTGCCAATACGACATTCTTCGCTATTCCCGGCGTCAAGGCCGAGACGGCGCAGATCGCCTTCGATCTCGCCGGTGTTGCGCTGTCGGCCGGTTCCGCCTGCTCGTCGGGGAAAGTCGGGCCAAGCCACGTGCTGAAGGCGATGGGCCACGGCGAGAGCCTTGGCGCCTTGCGCGTCTCGATTGGCCGCGCTACCGGCGCCGAGGAGATTGAGGCGTTCCGCGCGGCTCTGGCGGGCATAGCCGCGCGTCGGGGTGGAAAAGAAAAGGCTGCCTGACGGCGGCGAGGCATCGGACAAGAGATCCCCGGCGGCTCTTGAAATCCGGTGCTCGAAAAACGAATTCAGGCCATCCGGCCTGGTAGAGCCGTGCGTTTCGTCTGGACGGGTGAATTTCCGGCCGGAACGCACTATATGGAGCTTACTCCGCAGCCGAGTCCTTCCTGGGGCGCGTTTCTGCGGTGCCATAGTTTGAAAACTGCCGGGCCTTGACCCCGGCGTGGATGGAGAACGCTTATGCCTGCTGTGCAGGAGACGATCGATCGAGTCCGAAAGATCGACGTCGACCAATATAAATACGGATTCCAGACAGAGATCGAGATGGATAAGGCCCCCAAGGGCCTGAGCGAAGACATCATTCGCTTGATCTCCGAGAAGAAGGGCGAGCCGGACTGGATGCTGGAATGGCGTCTGGGCGCCTATAGGCGCTGGCTGACGCTGGAAGAGCCGACCTGGGCGCGCGTCCACTATCCGAAGATCGATTTCCAGGACATCCACTATTACGCGGCGCCGAAGAGCACGCCGGGACCGAAGTCGCTGGACGAGGTCGATCCCGAATTGCTCAAGGTCTACGAGAAGCTTGGCATTCCTTTGAAGGAGCAGGAGATCCTCGCCGGCGTGCGGAAGACCGACGCTTCGGAGCTGGAGGAGGCCAACGACAACGTCTACAAGTCCGGCCGCGTCGCGGTCGACGCCGTGTTCGATTCCGTCTCGGTGGTCACCACCTTCAAGAAGGAGCTGGCTCAGGCCGGCGTTATCTTCTGCTCGATTTCGGAAGCGATCCGCGAGCACCCTGAGCTGGTGCAGAAATATCTTGGCTCGGTCGTGCCCACTTCCGACAATTTCTACGCCACGCTGAACTCGGCCGTGTTCACCGACGGCTCCTTCGTCTTCGTGCCGAAGGGCGTGCGCTGCCCGATGGAGCTGTCGACCTATTTCCGTATCAACGAGAAGAATACCGGCCAGTTCGAGCGCACGCTGATCATCGCCGAAGAAGGGGCCTATGTCTCCTACCTCGAGGGCTGCACGGCGCCGCAGCGCGACGAGAACCAGCTGCATGCCGCGGTGGTCGAGCTGATCGCGCTCGACGATGCCGAAATCAAATATTCGACGGTGCAGAACTGGTATCCCGGCGACGCCGAGGGCAAGGGCGGCATCTATAATTTCGTCACCAAGCGCGGCGATTGCCGCGGCCATCGTTCGAAGATTTCGTGGACGCAGGTCGAGACCGGCTCGGCGATCACCTGGAAATATCCGAGCTGCATCCTTCGCGGCGACGATTCCAGCGGCGAGTTCTATTCGATCGCGGTGTCGAACGGCTATCAGCAGGTCGATAGCGGCACTAAGATGATCCATCTCGGCAAGAACACGTCGAGCCGCATCATCTCCAAGGGTATTGCCGCCGGCTTCTCGCAGAACACCTATCGCGGCCAGGTCTCGGCGCACCGCAAGGCGACCAACGCCCGCAACTTCACCAACTGCGATTCGCTGCTGATCGGCGACCAGTGCGGCGCGCACACCGTGCCCTACATGGAAGCCAAGAACGCGACGGCGAAGTTCGAGCACGAGGCGACGACGTCGAAGATATCCGAGGACCAGAAGTTCTACGTGATGCAGCGCGGGATTCCCGAGGAAGAGGCGATCGCGCTGATCGTCAACGGCTTTGTCAAGGACGTCATCCAACAGCTGCCGATGGAGTTCGCCGTAGAGGCGCAGAAGCTGATCGGCATCAGCCTCGAGGGTTCGGTCGGCTGACCGCAGAAGATATTCAGGAAAAAAAATATGCTTGAGATCAAGAATTTGCATGCCCGCATCGTCGAGGACGGCACGGAAATCATCCGCGGCCTGAACCTGACGGTCAAAGCTGGCGAGGTCGCCGCCATCATGGGCCCGAACGGTTCGGGCAAGTCGACGCTGTCCTACATCCTTGCCGGCCGCGAGGACTACGAGGTCACCGAAGGCGACATCCTCTACAACGGCCAGTCGATCCTCGAAATGGATCCCGCCGAACGTGCCACCGCCGGCATCTTCCTCGCCTTCCAGTATCCGATGGAGATACCGGGCGTGGCGACCATGGAATTCCTGAAAGTCGCGATGAACGAGCAGCGCAAAGCGCGCGGCGAGGAGCCCCTGAAGGTTCCGGAATTCCTGAAGCGCGTGAAGGACGCCGCCGCTTCGCTCAACATGGACATGAACATGCTGAAGCGGCCGCTCAATGTCGGCTTCTCCGGCGGCGAGAAGAAGCGCGCCGAGATCCTGCAGATGAAGCTGCTCGAGCCGAAGCTCTGCGTGCTCGACGAGACCGATTCAGGCCTCGACATCGACGCGCTCAAGATCGTCGCGGATGGCGTCAACGCGCTGCGCTCGCCTGAACGCGCGATCGTCGTCATCACGCACTATCAGCGCCTGCTCGAGCATATCGTGCCGGACAGCGTGCACGTGCTCTACAAGGGCCAGGTGATCAAGTCGGGCGACAAGTCGCTGGCGCTCGATCTTGAAACCAACGGCTATGCCGGCGTGATCGGGCAAGCCGCGTGAGATGGGGCCAAGTGAGGCAAGAGCAATGAACATGCACGCACAGCCCCAGCGGACATTGGCCGAAACGGCGCTGATCGACGCCTTCGGCGAGCGGCTGTCGCTGCTGCCCGGCGACGGCGCGGTGATGGTCAAGCGCGACGACGCGATCGAGGCGATCAAGCACGGCCTGCCGACGCGCCGCGTCGAATCCTGGCATTATACGGACCTGCGCCGGCTGCTGACCTCGGTGCCGGCCTTCGAGGCCGGGGACATCGCAAAGGCGCTCGATCCGGTCCTCGACGGTTCGGCCGTTCTGCCGGTGCTGAACGGCGTTTCGAGCGCCAAGGCTCCCGAGATCGAAGGCGTCACGGTGGAGCGCCTGTCGGAGAAGCTCACCGACGGCAGTATCGCGCCGGGGCTCGATCGCTATGGCGCCGATGACGCAATCGGCGCGCTGAACACCGCCTTCGTCGCCGACGGCTATTTCGTCGACATCGCCGACGGCACCGAGCTGGAAAAGCCGATCGAGCTGCAGAACCTCCAGGCCGGCGGTCAGACGCATGTGCGGCTCCTGGCACGTGTCGGAGCCGGCGCCAAGGCAATCATCGTCGAGCGCCAGACGGGCGAGGCAAGCGAAGACGGCGAGGCGCTTGTCAGCTCGGTCAGCCAGCTCGTGGTCGGCGACGGCGCCGAGGTGACCTGGCTGATCGTGCAGGAGCAGCCGGACACGGCAACGCACCTTGCCCAGTTCAAGGCGCATATCGGCAAGGACGCCAAGCTGACGGTGTTCGTGATGAACGCCGGCGGCAAGCTGGTGCGCCAGGAAGTCGTGGTCAGGACGACTGGCGAAGGCGCCGATTTCAAGCTGCGCGGCATCAACCTTCTGGCCGGCGACACGCATACCGACACCACCATGGTGCTCGATCATGCCGTGCCGCACACCGCCTCGACCGAAGTGATCCGCAACGTTGTGACCGGCAAGGCGCGGGGTGTCTTCCAGGGTCGCATCAACGTCCACCAATACGCGCAGAAGACCAACGCCAAGATGGCGTGCAACACGCTGCTCCTGTCGGACGAGGGTGAGTTCTCGACCAAGCCGGAACTGGAAATCTTTGCCGACGACGTCGTCTGCGGTCACGGCGCGACAGTCACCGAGATTGACCACAACCATCTGTTCTATCTGATGGCGCGCGGCATCGACGAAAAAGCGGCGCGCGGCCTTCTGGTGAAGGCTTTCGTGGCGGAAGTGATCGAGGAACTGGACGACGAGGCGCTCGTCGACGCGCTCGAAGCGCGGCTCGACGCCTGGTTTTCGACGCACGGATAGCGCTTTCCCCCTTCTCCTACTTGGGAGAAGGTGAATTGGCGCGGAGCGCCAAGACGGATGAGGGGTGCTGGACGGAGTGAGGCGAAGCCTCGAAAGACCTTGTGATGGACCAGAAGATCGAAACCGCTCCCTACGACGTCGAGGCGATCCGCCACGACTTCCCGATCCTGTCGCGGCAGGTCTACGGTAAGCCGCTGGTCTATCTCGACAACGGCGCCTCGGCGCAGAAGCCGCAGGTGGTGCTCGACACGATCCAGCACGCCTATTCCCAGGACTACGCCAATGTCCATCGCGGCCTGCATTTTCTGTCGAATGCCGCGACCGATGCTTATGAGAAAGCACGCGAGACGGTACGCCGCTTCCTCAATGCGCCGAGCACCGACAACATCGTCTTCACCTCCAACACCACCTCGGCGATCAACACGGTCGCCTATGGCTACGGCATGCCGAGGATCGGCGAGGGCGACGAGATCGTGCTCTCGATCATGGAGCACCACTCCAACATCGTGCCCTGGCATTTCATCCGCGAGCGGCAGGGCGCGAAGCTTGTCTGGGTGCCGGTCGACGATCTCGGCGCCTTCCATATCGAGGAATTCGAGAAGCGGCTGACGAACCGCACAAAACTCGTCGCCATCACCCATATGTCGAACGCGCTGGGCACGGTGACGCCGATCAAGGAGATCGTGCGCATCGCGCATTCGCGTGGCATTCCCGTGCTCGTCGACGGCAGCCAGAGCGCCGTGCATATGCCGGTCGACGTGCAGGACCTCGATTGCGACTTCTTCGTCTTCACCGGCCACAAGGTTTACGGACCGTCCGGCATCGGCGTGCTCTACGGCAAGAAGCACATGCTGGAAGCGATGCGGCCCTTCATGGGTGGCGGCGAGATGATCGAGGAGGTGACGGAAGACATCGTCACCTACAACGAGCCGCCGCACCGTTTCGAGGCCGGCACGCCGCCGATCGTGCAGGCGATCGGGCTGGGCGCCGCGCTCGAATATATGGAAAAGGTCGGCCGCGAGCGCATCGCGGCGCATGAGGCGGACCTCAAGAATTACGCGCACGAGCGGCTGCGCACCATCAATTCGCTGCGCATCTTCGGCGACGCGCCCGGCAAGGGCGCCATCATCTCGTTCGAATTGCAGGGCATCCACGCCCATGACGTGTCGACGCTTATAGACAGGCAAGGCGTCGCGGTCCGCGCCGGCACGCATTGCGCCCAGCCGCTGCTGAAACGCTTCGGCGTAACCTCCACATGCAGGGCATCGTTCGGCATGTATAACACCAGGGCCGAAGTCGACGCTTTGGCCGATGCGCTGGAAAAGGCGCGAAAGTTCTTCGGGTGACGACCATGGAAGATGCGAGCACCACCGCAGAGACCGCGCCGGAAACGGCCGGTAACGGCCTCGTCTCAGCCTCGGCGATCCCGGCCGACGAGTTGGCGCGGCTGACCGACGATATCGTCTCGGCGCTGAAGACGGTCTACGATCCGGAAATCCCGGCTGACATCTACGAGCTCGGCCTCGTCTACAGGATCGACATCGAGGACGACCGGACGGTCAAGATCGACATGACGCTGACCGCGCCGGGCTGCCCGGTGGCCGGCGAGATGCCGGGCTGGGTCGAGAACGCCGTCGGCGCCGTGGAGGGGGTTTCGGGCGTCGAGGTCAACATGGTGTTCGACCCGCCGTGGACACCCGACCGGATGTCGGAAGAGGCGCAGGTCGCGGTTGGATGGTACTAGCCAGCGACCCCACTAAGGTTGGCTGGCTTGCAGCAAAGGTGAAACTTCACCATCTTAAAGGCAGACTCATTCCGCGGGCCTTGAACCCGCGCGAACGTGGAGAATGACATGGGACGCTTCGCCGTCATCACGATGACCGACAAGGCCGCGGACCGCGTGCGTGAGATCGTCGCTACGCGCGACAACGCGCATGGGATCCGTCTTGGCATCAAGAAGGGCGGCTGCGCCGGGATGGAATACACGGTCGATCTGGTCACCGAGCCGAACCCCAAGGACGATCATATCGAGCGCGACGGCGCGCACGTCTATGTCGCGCCGGAAGCGGCGCTTTTCCTGCTCGGAACCGAGATGGATTTCGAGCAGACGACGCTGCGAACCGGCTTCACCTTCAGGAACCCGAACCAGAGCTCGGCCTGCGGCTGCGGCGAATCCGTCGAGCTGAAGCCGGCCGATCTCAAGGCGCTGGCGGAGGCGCGCGCTTCAAGCGCTGCTTAGGTGAGCGCCGAGGCATATCGCTGGCGATGTGCCTGCTGTGACCAGGAGTTCACCGGACTTCCCACCGATATAGCCTTTGGCGCACCGGTGAATCCAGACGCGCTTGACGAGGTAGCTCGGTCGACCTTCCGCAAGAACGACGATTTTTGCGTGGTGAGCTACGCCACGGGGCAAACAGACCGCTTCATTCGTTGCCTGCTGCCCTTGCCCGTACCTCAGTTGTCCGAAGAGTTCTGTTTCGGTGTTTGGATGTCGGTCTCGGAAAGAAGCTGGAATGTCTATCGAGCCGGGTATGATAGCGGCCAATATGAGGACGAGCTCTGCTTCGGGTATTTGATGCACGACATTCCTGAATATCCGAGCTCGATGCACCTGCATGCCAATGTTGTGTTTCAGCCCGGCAATCTGCGTCCCAGGGTCTTTCTGCATGATGCAGACCACCCCTTGGTCGCCGCGCAGCGCGAAGGGGTGGATGTGAGGCAGATCGAGCGCTGGGTTGCGCTAACCCATCGCTCTTAGATGCAGGCTTAGTCCACCCACAAGCCGGTGCGCTTGTGCCAGTCGGCGATCGATTCTTCGGGATAGAGCTCGAACACCTTGTCGTTCCTGCCGATCGCCGGCTCGACCCAGCTCGCCTTGTATTTCAGCATCAGATGCACCTTTTCCGGCGGCTTCGGCAGGTCGCTGTCGATCGCCGAGGCGAAGGGGTGGACGAGGTCCGGCCAAGTCGGGTCGTAGAGCCAGAGCGCGGCGCCGCATTTCTTGCAGAAATTGCGCTCGCCGGTCGAGACCTCGCAGTGCGGATGCTCGTCGTCCTCGATCTCAGCGCGGTAGACGCCGAGATTGGGCTTGCCGGTGACCTTGAGCGTTTCGTTGTCGGCGCCGAGATTGATGGCAAAACCGCCGCCGCCCTGCTGCTTGCGGCAGATCGAGCAGTAGCAGAGCATGAACGGCACGGGCGTGTGACTTTCCACCTCGAAGCGGACGGCGCCGCAGCGGCAGGAGCCTTTGAGCAGGACAGGCATGGCGCGAAACTCCATTTCATGTCTCAACCTGTCAGCATGCTGTTGGTTGCTGCGATGACAAGGCCCACGCCGGATGAGATGCTTGCGGCATGGACAATGACCGCCTCGAAGAATTGTTCGAGAGCCTGGGGCCGATCAGCATCCGAAAACTGTTCGGCGGCAAGGGCATCTATTGCGACGGCGTCATCGTCGCGGTCGTGGTGCGCGGCGAACTGATGCTGAAGGCCGACGAGGAGACGATCCCCGAATTCGAGGCCGCCGGCTGCAGCCAGTGGACCTATACGGGCTCGCGGCACGGCAAGGAGGTGGCGATGCCCTATTGGAGCGTTCCCGACAGCGCCTTCGACGATCCCGACGAAATGGCGGTCTGGGCGCGGCGCGCTTATGAAGCGGGGCGGCGCGCGGGCAGATAAGGCCTACAGCGCCTTCGCTATCTCCGCCGCCAGCCGCGCATTGTTCTCGACCAGCGCGATGTTGGTCTTGAGGCTGCGGCCGCCGGTGAGCTCCAAGATCTTCGACAGGAGGAACGGCGTCACGGCTTTGCCGGTGATGTTCTGCGCTTCGGCCGCCTTCTGCGCGGCTTGGATGTAGCCGTCCATCTCGGCTGCCGGGATCTCGTCGCTCTGCGGCACCGGATTGGCGACTAGTATGCCGCCGCCGAGGCCCAGCGCCCGCCGCGTACGGTAGAAATGCGCGATATCTTCAGGCGCATGCAGCGTCAGCGGCGCACGGAAGGGCGATTGCCTGGACCAGAAGGCGGGCATGGTCTCGCAGCCATGGCCGATGACCGGCACGCCGCGCGTCTCCAGCACTTCCAGCGTCTTTTCGACGTCGAGGATCGCCTTGGCGCCGGCCGAGACGACGACGACCGGCGTGCGCGCCAGCTCGTCGAGGTCGGCCGAGATGTCAAAACTCTTTTCGGCGCCCTTGTGCACCCCGCCGATGCCGCCGGTGGCGAAGACCTTTATGCCGACCATGTGCGCGGCGATCATGGTGGCGGCCACGGTGGTGCCGCCGGTGCGCTTTTGGGCGACGGCAAAGCCGATATCGGCACGCGACAGCTTCATGGCGTCGCCGGTCATGGCAAGCGATTCGCGCTCGCCATCGGACAGGCCAATCTTGATGCGGCCATCGACCACGGCGATCGTCGCCGGCACGGCGCCGCCCTCGGCGATGATCTGCTCGACCTTGGCGGCCATCGCGCCATTGTCGGGGTATGGCATGCCGTGGGTAATGATGGTGCTTTCCAGCGCCACCACAGGCCGCCCGGCGGCAAGCGCCTCCGCCACTGGCGGATGAATGTCGATGAAGGGGCGGGCGGTCTCGGGCGTCATGTCCGTTCTCCACTCCGGAGAAAACTCCGGCAAGATAGTTTGTGGCCCTATGCCACCACCCGCGCCTCGTGCACAAGGGCAAGCGCCTGGCCAAAACTGCCGGCGGTGAAAGACGGTACCGCCTCGGCGCTCTCAATGGCGAGCATCGCTGCGGCAACACCTTCGCGCAGTGCCCTCCGCAAAGGGAGCCCGCGCAGCAGCGCGGCAACCGTGGCTCCGGTCAGGGCGTCGCCGGCGCCGGTCACGTCGGCAACTCGTCGCGGGGCGGGCGGGTCGATGGCGAAGACGCCCGATTGGTCGAAGCCGAGCACCGGAGCACTGCCGGCCGTGATCACGCCTGCCGTCAAGCCCAGTCGCCTGAGTTCCCCGACAAGATCGCGGCCGGAGATATCCGCACCAGCCAGCGCCGCCGCCTCTCGGCGGTTCATGAACAGCAGCGAAAGATTGCCGAGCAGCGGCGCTAGCCGCACCACCTTGGCTGGCGAGACGGCGATGGCGAAAACCGGTCTGTCGCCGGCTTGCGCAACCAGGCGCTCGAGGGCCGCCGTCGGCAGGTTCGCGTCGCAGAGGATCGCGTCTGCCTCGGCGATCGCCTCGCGCACCTTGGCGCGGCGGATCTGCTTGGGGAAGGCGAGGTCGTAAAGGCCCATATCGGCAAAGCCGACGATCAGCTCCCCCTCGCTGTCGATCAGCGCAGTGTAGCTCGGCGTCGTGCGGTCGAGGAACACCGCCGAAAGGTCGGCGATGCCGGCCTCGTCGATCGCCGATGCGACGGTCTCACCCGCCGCATCGCCGCCGCGCACCGAAAGCAGCGAGGCCGAGACGCCGCGCTTCACAATGCTGCGCAGCGCGTTGAAGACGCCGCCGCCGACATCCTCGCGCATGATGCCGGGATTGGATGCGGCGGGCACGTAAGGGCCCGAGACCTGGCCGCGCCGGTCGATATGGGCGCCGCCCAGCGCTAGGATGTTTGGGGATGTCGGCATGCCGCGGAGGTGACCTCGTTGATTGTTTGCGTGCGCACACTAGGTTTCCGCGCATCGCCCCGCAATCGGGTCGCGATTCGGGCCGCCCGGATATCGAGATCTCGCTTGGATCAGCAGCACTGGTTCACGCCATCTCTAGTGAGACAAAAATAGAACAAATCCAGATATTGTTTGTTTTCCAGCCATTTGCTGCCTCTTGCCAGATGAGAACAAAAAAGGTACAAACTGGCAGGGATCACGGATTGTCCGGCCTTCATTGACGACCAAGGGGTGATGTATCATGGCTCAGAATAGTTTGCGGCTTGTAGAGGATAAGGCAGTGGACAAATCAAAGGCTCTGGATGCGGCGCTGTCGCAAATCGAGCGCGCTTTCGGCAAGGGCTCGATCATGCGGCTCGGCGCCAATGAGCAGGTGGTCGAGATCGAAACCGTGCCGACGGGATCGCTCGGGCTGGACATCGCGCTCGGCGTTGGCGGGCTGCCGCGCGGCCGCATCATCGAAATCTACGGGCCGGAAAGCTCGGGCAAGACGACGCTGGCGCTGCACACGGTTGCGGAAGCCCAGAAGAAGGGCGGTATCTGCGCCTTCGTCGATGCCGAGCACGCGCTCGATCCGGTCTATGCCCGCAAGCTCGGCGTAGACCTCGAAAACCTCCTGATCTCGCAGCCCGACACGGGTGAGCAGGCGCTGGAGATCTGCGACACGCTGGTGCGCTCCGGCGCCATCGACGTTCTGGTGGTCGATTCGGTGGCGGCACTGACGCCGCGCGCCGAAATCGAGGGCGAGATGGGCGATGCGCTGCCCGGCCTGCAGGCCCGCCTGATGAGCCAGGCGCTGCGCAAGCTGACCGCGTCAATCTCGCGCTCCAACACCATGGTCATCTTCATCAACCAGATCCGTATGAAGATCGGCGTCATGTTCGGCTCGCCGGAAACCACGACCGGCGGCAACGCGCTGAAATTCTACGCCTCGGTGCGCCTCGACATCCGCCGCATCGGCTCGGTCAAGGATCGCGACGAAGTGGTCGGCAACCAGACCCGCGTCAAGGTGGTGAAGAACAAGCTGGCTCCGCCCTTCAAGGTGGTCGAGTTCGACATCATGTATGGCGAGGGCGTGTCGAAGACCGGCGAGCTCGTCGATCTCGGGGTCAAGGCCGGCGTGGTCGAGAAGTCGGGCGCCTGGTTCTCCTACAATTCGCAGCGTCTCGGTCAGGGCCGTGAGAACGCCAAGCTTTTCCTGCGCGACAATCCGGACACGGCGCGCGAGATCGAGCTGGCGCTGAGGCAGAATGCCGGGCTGATCGCCGAAAAATTCCTCGAGAACGGCGGCTCCGAAGGCGGTGACGACGGCTTCGAGGACGAGGCTGGCGCGATGTAGGCACTGCCGGAGTTCGGCCATAATCCGGATCCATTATCTAAAGCTGATGTAATCGAGTTCCCTAGTACTGCGTCCGAACCGCCGGCCTTCGTGCCGGCGGTTTGCGTTTGGGGGCGAGGGCACAGGCCGCCCAGCCGGAGGATTGGCCTGGTTCCGTGTTTCTGGACAGGGTCAAGAGCTACGGCTAAAAGGCCAATCTACCTTCTGACACACGAAAGCCCATTTGCCGCCGGCCTGGCCGGCGGTTTTCGCGAAAAGGCAGTATCCATGAGTGGCGTGAACGAGATCCGGTCGACATTCCTCGACTATTTCCGCAAGGAGGGTCATGAGATCGTCGCCTCCAGCCCGCTGGTGCCGCGCAACGATCCGACGCTGATGTTCACCAACGCCGGCATGGTGCAATTCAAGAACGTGTTCACCGGCCTGGAGAAGCGGTCCTATTCGCGCGCCGCGACCGCGCAGAAGAGCGTGCGCGCCGGCGGCAAGCACAACGATCTCGACAATGTCGGCTACACCGCGCGCCATCTCACCTTCTTCGAGATGCTCGGCAATTTCTCGTTCGGCGATTATTTCAAGGAGCGCGCGATCGAGCTTGCCTGGAACCTGATCACCAAGGAATTCGGCCTGCCGAAGGACAAGCTTCTGGTCACCGTCTATCACACCGACGACGAGGCGGCCGGTTACTGGAAGAAGATCGCCGGCTTCTCGGACGATCGCATCATCCGCATCCCGACCTCTGACAATTTCTGGGCGATGGGCGACACCGGTCCCTGTGGTCCGTGCTCGGAGATATTCATCGATCGCGGCGAGCATATCTGGGGCGGTCCGCCCGGCAGCCCGGAGGAGGACGGCGACCGGTTCCTCGAATTCTGGAACCTGGTGTTCATGCAATATGAGCAGGTGACGAAAGACGAGCGCATCGACCTGCCGCGCCCGTCGATCGACACCGGCATGGGCCTGGAGCGCATGGCTTCGATCCTTCAGGGAGTGGAGAGCGTCTTTGAGACCGACCTGTTCCGGCATTTGATCGATGCGGCATGCTCGGCGCTCGGGCACGGTCACAACCAGGAGAACGCAGCATCCTTCCGCGTGATCGCGGATCATTTGCGCTCGTCATCCTTCCTGGTGGCCGACGGCGTGCTGCCCTCCAATGAAGGCCGCGGCTATGTGCTGCGTCGCATCATGCGTCGTGCCATGCGCCATGCGCAACTGCTCGGCGCCAAGGAGCCGCTGATGTGGAAGCTGGTGCCGGCGCTGGTGCGCGAGATGGGCCAGGCCTATCCGGAACTGGTGCGTGGCGAAGCGCTGATTACCGAGACGCTGAAGCTCGAGGAGACGCGCTTCCGCAAGACGCTGGTCCGCGGTCTCGGCCTGCTTTCGGAGGCGACGGAACAGCTGCACGCCGGCGACATGCTGGATGGCGAGACGGCCTTCAAGCTCTACGACACCTATGGCTTCCCGCTCGACCTGACGCAGGATGCGCTGCGCCAACGCGACATCTCGGTCGATCTTGCCGGCTTCACCGCTGCGATGGAGCGGCAGAAGGCGGAAGCGCGCGCGCACTGGGCGGGGTCGGGCGAAGCGGCGACCGAGACGGTCTGGTTCCCGGTGCGCGAGCAGACCGGCGCCACCGATTTCCTCGGTTACGAGACGGAAGAGGCGGAAGGCCTGATCCAGGCCCTGGTCAAGGATGGCAAGATCGTCGACAGCGCCGGGCAGGGCGACGCGGTTGCCGTCGTCGTCAACCAGACGCCATTCTATGGCGAATCCGGTGGCCAGATGGGCGATACCGGCATGATTTCCGGCGACGGCTTCTCGATCGAGGTCACCGACACGCAAAAGAAGGCCGACGGGCTTTTCGTGCATTTGGGCAAGGTGACGCGCGGTACGATCAAGACCGGCGCTGCCGTGGAGCTAAAGGTCGATCACGCGCGCCGTTCGAAGCTGCGCGCCAATCACTCCGCGACGCATCTCATCCACGAGGCGCTGCGTGAGGTGCTGGGCACCCATGTCGCGCAGAAGGGTTCGCTGGTCGCGCCTGATCGCCTCCGCTTCGACATCTCGCACAACAAGCCGATCTCGGCCGAGGAGCTCGAGGATGTCGAGCGCATGGCCAACGAGATCGTCGTGCAGAACAGTCCGGTGACGACGCGGCTGATGTCGGTGGACGATGCTATTGCCGAGGGCGCGATGGCGCTGTTCGGCGAGAAATACGGCGACGAGGTGCGCGTCGTTTCGATGGGCACCGGCCTGCACGGCGCCAAGGCCAACCGTCCCTATTCGGTCGAGCTCTGCGGCGGCACGCATGTCAGGTCGACCGGCGATATCGGCCTTGTGCGCATCCTGTCGGACAGCGCGGTCGCCGCCGGCGTGCGCCGCATCGAGGCGCTGACCGGCGAGGCGGCCCGCAGGCATCTCGACGAGCAGGACAAGCGCCTGAAGGCAGCCGCGGCGACTTTGAGGATTTCGCCGGCCGACGTTCCGGCGCGTGTCGAGACTTTGCTCGAGGAGCGCAAGAAACTCGAGAAAGAGCTCAGCGAGGCGCGCAAGAAACTGGCCCTTGGCGGCGGCGCGGCCGTTGCCGATGCTCCGGCCACCAACGAGACGGTTGCGGGTGTCGGCTTCCTCGGCAAAGCGGTCAGCGGTGTCGCGCCGAAGGACCTGAAGCCGCTTGCGGATGCCGGCAAGAAGACGCTGGGCTCCGGCGTGGTCGTCTTTATCGGCGCCGGCGAGGACAACAAGGCGAGCGTGGTGGTCGGCGTCACCGACGACTTGACCGGCCGCTTCAGCGCTGTCGATCTCGTCCGTGTTGCGTCCGCCGCGCTTGGCGGGCAGGGCGGCGGCGGGCGCCCTGATATGGCGCAAGCCGGCGGCCCCGACGCCTCCAAGGCGGACGACGCCATCGCGGCGGTAAAGGCGGCGCTCGAAGCCGCGTAAGCCCGCTACAGGGCTTCAATTTAAGCCAGTTCCACCTTCTCCGAGGGTAGCGCTGCCCCTCATCTGGCAGCCGCCATCTTCTCCCCGTCGAACGGGGAGAAGGGCGCTGTCACCGCGATTTTCGCCAATCGCCGGCGTCGCGCCCAGCCTCTTTCTCCTCATTTAGGCCCGTTTACGGGGAGAAATGCCCGGCAGGGCAATGAGGGGCACGCCGGCGTCGAGGACGTTCACTCGAATCAGGCGGCTTTCTCGGTTCGCGCAAAGCTCGGGCGAACGGCAACGCGTCCATACCAATCCCGGATTTCTGGAAACCGCGCAAGCAGCTTTCGCCCTTCGGCGACCTTGAGGAAATAGCCGATAATCGACGCCGCGTGCAGATCGGCCAGGGTCAACTGATCGCCGAGCAGCCAGGGGCCCGGGGTGCTCAATGAAACAAGCGTCCGCAGCACCGTCTCCGCCTGCGAAATCCCCCGCGCGATCAAGGCTTCGTCCGGCGGCGCCTTTTCCAGCCGCTCGACGGCGACATTCCAGACCATGGCCCGGTAAGCGTAGGCATCGAGCATGCCGATGATCTGGTTCATCCGCGCCCGACAGCGCGTATCGCTGGGCTGCAGGGCCGGACCGGCGAAGGCCTCGTCGATGTAGCGTGCAATCGCACCGGTCTCGAAGAGCCGAAAACCGTCATGCTCGAAGGCCGGAATGCGGGCGAACGGATGATGCTCCAGATACCAGGGCGGAATGCCTTCGGCCGCGAAGATGTCGAGAGGGACGAGCTCGTAATCGACGCCCTTTTCCTCCAGCGCCATTCGCGCGATGCGGACATAGACGCTGTAGTGGGCGCCGTAGAGAAGAGGCTTTGCCACTTCATTCCTCTTTGCCTTGGCTGTCCCGTATCCAGACGCGCAGCGTGCCGGTGGTCTGAAAGCCGCAGGTCAGTGCGTCATCCAGCCCGCCGCCGCGTTCATACCCGACTAGCGCGCGACTTTCAGCAAACGTATTGGCTGCGGCTCGCACAGCGTCTCGATAGGTCGGATTGCCATCCGTGGCAAAGACATTTGACAACCCGATCACGAGCTCGGATCTATTGGCTATGCAGCCGGCGGTGAAGCCGTCGGCCGTCCGTCGGCCAAGGATGGCGATGGCGGGGTCGGCCAGAACTGCAGTCGGAAAGAGACGGCCGCTGGAGCGACCTGCGCCACCCGTCCAGGCAAGTTCCCACATCTCCAAGCTGGCTGCGTCCCGAACGCGTTCCCAACCGGAGGGGGTCGTCGTTGGACGACTTAGGTCCATCCAGATCCAGCTTGCTTCGAAGAGTTGGCTGAACCCGAGCGGTCGGAGATCCAGACGGCAGAACCCATCCTTGACCGAAAAGCTGGCGGCAAGAACAGATCTCAGTCTGGTTATTTCTGCAAGTTGGATCGGTACGTCATCGGCATCCAACGTGGCGGCATTGGGGTAGTAAAGAGGTGCTTGCTCGTCGCTGGACCAGGCGGAGCAGCTCCTCCGGTCGCTTAGCCCGTGCACCTTGAAAATAGCCTGGCAGAGGTCGGCATTGTTGCCAGCGCAAAGGCGGACCCTTTCGCTGGCAACAAGGCTCGGCACTTCTTACCCCATCGCCTTCTGCAGGTTCTCGTCGATCTTGTCGAGAAAGCCGGTGGTCGACAGCCAGGGCTGGTCGGGGCCGATCAGCAGCGACAGGTCCTTGGTCATGAAGCCGCCCTCGACGGTCTGGATGCAGACCTTTTCCAGCGTCTCGGCAAAGCGCTTGAGCTCGGCATTGCCGTCGAGCTTGGCGCGGTGGGCCAAGCCACGCGTCCAGGCGAAGATCGAGGCGATCGAGTTGGTCGAGGTTTCCTCACCCTTCTGATGCTGGCGGTAGTGGCGGGTGACGGTGCCGTGGGCGGCTTCCGCTTCCACGGTCTTGCCGTCCGGCGTCATCAGCACCGAGGTCATCAGGCCGAGCGAGCCGAAGCCTTGCGCCACCGTGTCGGATTGCACGTCGCCGTCATAATTCTTGCAGGCCCAGACATAGCCGCCCGACCATTTCAGGCTGGAAGCGACCATGTCGTCGATCAGGCGGTGCTCGTACCAGAGTTTTCTCGCCTTGAACTCGGCCTCGAATTCCTTCTCGTAGACTTCCTGGAAGATGTCCTTGAAGCGGCCGTCATAGGCTTTGAGAATGGTATTCTTGGTCGAGAGATAGACCGGGAAGTTGCGCAGCAGGCCATAGTTCAGCGAGGCGCGAGCGAATTCGCGGATCGACTCGTCGAGATTGTACATGGCCATGGCGACGCCGGCGCCGGGCGCGTCGAAGACGTCATGCTCGATCACCTTGCCGTCTTCGCCGACGAACTTGATTGTCAGCTTGCCCTTGCCCGGGAAGCGGAAGTCGGTGGCGCGGTATTGGTCGCCGAAGGCGTGACGGCCGACGACGATCGGCTTGGTCCAGCCGGGCACCAGGCGCGGCACGTTCTTCATGATGATCGGCTCGCGAAAAATGGTGCCGCCGAGGATGTTGCGGATGGTGCCGTTGGGCGACTTCCACATTTTCTTCAGCTTGAATTCCTCGACGCGCTGCTCGTCGGGCGTGATCGTCGCGCATTTCACGCCGACGCCGTATTTCTTGATTGCGTTGGCCGAGTCGACGGTCACCTGGTCATTGGTGGCGTCCCGGTTCTCGATCCCTAGATCGAAATAGTCCAGCTTGATGTCGAGATAGGGGTGGATCAGCTTGTCCTTGATGAACTGCCAGATGATGCGGGTCATCTCGTCGCCGTCGAGCTCGACGACCGGGTTCGCCACCTTGATCTTCGCCATGGAAAAATGCCTCGTTGCTGGGGATCTGAACGGCCTTGCCCGTGGCTTCGGCCGAGGTTGGGCAGCGTATATCAAAGCCTTTTTGAGCGCGCAAACCGCGATCAGCCGATCGCAGACCGGTGTCGCGCTTGTGAATGCTTCATTTTCAGGCCCGGATGTGGCAGGGGACGCCGAAACGCCGCAAACCCCATGTACGGAGAGCCATGCCAGCCGCAAACGACACCGCCAAGACCGCCGGACCGGCGATCATCCTTGTCGAGCCGCAGCTCGGCGAGAATATCGGCATGGTCGCGCGCGCCATGGCGAATTTCGGCCTTTCGGAGCTGCGCCTGGTCAATCCGCGCGACGGCTGGCCGAGCGAGAAGGCGCGCGCCGCCGCCAGCCGCGCCGACCACGTCATCGATGCGACAACGGTGTTCGACGACCTTGCCTCGGCAGTGGCCGACCTCAACTTCGTCTTCGCCACCACCGCCCGCGAGCGTGACGGCTTCAAGCCGGTGCGCGGTCCGGTGGATGCGGGCAGGGCGCTCCGGGCCCGCGAGCAGGCGGGGCTGAGCACCGGAATTCTGTTCGGCCGTGAACGTTTTGGCCTCTACAATGAAGAGGTTGGTCTGGCTGACGAGATCGTCACCTTTCCCGTCGATCCTGGCTTCTCATCGCTCAACATCGCACAGGCCGTGCTTTTGATGTCCTATGAATGGATGAAATCCGGCCTTGCCGAAGAGACCGCGACCAACTTCGCCGGACCGGAGCTCGTTCCGGCGACCAAGGAACAGCTGCACAGCCTGTTCACCTATCTCGAAGGCGCTCTCGAGGCGCGCGGCTATTTCCGCCCGGAAGAGAAGAGGCCTAAGATGGTCGACAATCTGCGCGCGGTGCTGACGCGGGCGGGATTCGCTGAGCCCGAGTTGAAGGTGCTGCGCGGCATCATCTCGTCGCTCGACAGGTTTTCGCCGGCAATGCCGCGCGGCGACGGCTCACCGGGGGATGATCCGAGGCGGGCGCCGGCTACGCGCAAACGAACAACGGACAAAGAAAGTTAAAATCCGTAAGCTCCGAACCTTCAAGGTAACCGAATATTATGCGGTTTGGTTCATCGTTCTCGAAACGATGGGGCAGCAGATGTTTACGTCCAATATTGGCCGTCTGCATTTCTTCTTCTATTCGCTAGGTCTGTTCATAGCGGAAGCGGTAACGATCGTGCTCTGCATTGCCGCAACGACCGGCTTCGCGGGGTTGATCAATTCGATGCCGGGTCCGTCGCGGCAAAGCCTGGCCGGCGCCGCGCTTGTTGTGTCGCTCGTCTTCGTCGCGCTGCGCGGCAACATCGCATGGCGCCGCAGCCGCGATGCCGATGGTTCAGGCTGGATCCTCTGGTCCTATATCGCCTTTTCCGGCATCTATGGATTGCTGCAGGCCGGAACGCTTCTGGTCATCGATTTCGGCAATCCTGAGAGCGCGCCCGGTGGCCTGAACCTGCTCGGCCTTGCCATATTCGGCCTCTGGTGCACGATCCTGTGGGCAAAGCCTGTGGCCGGCAGCAACATCGATGAGCTGACCGAGGCTTTCGACTTTGAAGGCTCGTTGCCGGCGGAGGCGCGCCCCGCGAGGGCGACAGCGAGCGTTGCTCCAGCTGCGCCACGGACTGCTGCGCAACCCGCGCGTCCGGCGCCGGCGCCGGTGCCGCAGCTGTTTGGCCGGGCGCGACCCGCCGGCTTCGGCAAGCGGGGGCTCTGAGTTGCGCAAAAGCTGCTGGCATCTGCCACTTCAAGACCATGATCGTTCAGGATAGAAGCGCGATTGGCCAAATCTCGGGTCAGCTTCTTCCTGTAGTCGGATGACAATGAACGATCGATCAAACCAGCGTCCGATCCTGATGTTCGATTCCGGTGTCGGCGGACTGACGGTGCTGCGCGAGGCGCGCGTCCTGATGCCGGATCGGCGCTTCGTCTATGTCGCCGACGACGCGGCTTTTCCTTACGGCGCATGGGAAGAGCCGGCGCTCAAGGAGCACATACTCGCCCTGTTCGGCAAATTGCTCGACCGTCTGCAGCCGGCGATCTCAGTGATCGCCTGCAACACCGCCTCGACCCTGGTGATCGATGCGCTGCGGGAAAAATTTCCCGGTCATCTTTTTGTCGGAACGGTGCCCGCGATCAAGCCGGCGGCCGAGCGCACGCGGTCCGGCCTGGTTTCGGTGCTGGCGACTCCGGGCACGGTGAAGCGCCAGTACACGCGTGACCTGATCAGCAAATGGGCGCAGACATGCCATGTCCGGCTCGTCGGCAGCGACAGGCTCGCCGCATTGGCCGAGATCTATATGCGCGAAGGTTTTGTCGACGAGGAAGCCGTGCGCGCCGAGATCGCGCCCTGCTTCATCGAGCACGACGGGCAGCGCACCGACATCGTCGTGCTCGCCTGCACGCATTATCCGTTCCTCGCCAACCGCATGCGCAAGACCGCTCCCTGGCCGGTCGACTGGATCGATCCGGCGGAAGCCATTGCCCGGCGCGCCATGTCGCTGCTGCAGCCTATCGGCGAACCGTCGGGCGAGACCGAGCCCGATATCGCCCTCTTCACCTCTGGTAAGGTGGATTTCGCCACGCGCAGGCTCATCCAGGGCTTTGGGCTGACCTCGCGCTAGCTGGAACTGCGATAGCGCCGCAGCGTTTCTCTTCCCACCACCGCACAGGGAGAAATCGCATGCCAGCCAAATCGCAAGCGCAACAGAAGGCAGCCGGCGCAGCCCTTTCGGCCAAGCGCGGCGAGACCAAGAAAACCGAGCTTAAGGGTGCTTCGCGCGAGATGTACGAGTCCATGAGCGAGAAGCAACTCGAGGAGTTCGCCGAGACCAAACGCAAGGGACTGCCTAGCAAGAAGTCCTGACTTTGTGGCTGCCTGGCTCTCAAGTTGGTGCCTGGATAGAAACCCGTGGCATGCCACGACGTGGCGGATCTGCGTGCGGCCATGCCAATGCCTGCCATCGCCGGCTCCGGCGTCATGACGGCAGAATGGTTGAGCCGGTGCGTCGCCGACACGAGCTTGACACCGGTTAAATCTCTGTTTAACAGGGCCACCAACACCGGGCGGCGACGTCCGGTGGTTTCTTTTGCATGGGCAAGACCTCACCGGAAGCCACTCTGTCGGCGGTCTTGTTCGAACTGACGTGTCCCGTGGGTTTTCCGTCGCGTTGCGTGGGAAACCCTGTCAGGCCTCGAAAACGGAGGCCAGAGGAGGGCGCGTTTCCTTCACCCGGAGCCAAGGGGTTCCGGGTATATCGTTTTGAAAGGGAATGCGATGAGCAAGCGCGAATCCGCGAAATACAAGATCGACCGCCGTCTCGGCGAAAATATCTGGGGCCGTCCGAAGTCCCCGGTCAACAAGCGCGAATACGGTCCCGGCCAGCATGGCCAGCGCCGCAAGGGCAAGCTTTCCGACTTCGGCCTGCAGTTGCGCGCCAAGCAGAAGCTCAAGGGCCACTATGGCGATGTTTCGGAAAAGCAGTTCCGTAAGGTCTATGAGGAGGCCAACCGCCGCAAGGGCGACACCTCCGAGAACCTGATCGGCCTGCTCGAGTCGCGTCTCGACGCGATCGTCTATCGCGCCAAGTTCGTGCCGACCATCTTCGCGGCCCGCCAGTTCGTCAACCACGGCCACGTCAACGTCAACGGCAAGCGCACCAATATCGGTTCGTACCGCTGCAAGCCGGGCGACGTCATCGAGGTGCGCGAGAAGTCGAAGCAGCTCGTAATCGTGCTGGAATCGGTAGGCTTGGCCGAGCGTGACGTGCCGGACTATATCGAGGCCGACCACAACAAGATGACCGCGACCTACAACCGCGTTCCCGGCCTGGCGGATGTTCCGTTCGCCGTCCAGATGGAACCGAACCTGGTCGTCGAATTCTATTCGCGCTGATCCGACCAATCGGCGACACCCATCCAAGGCCGCCCTCGAGGCGGCCTTTTCTTTGTTTGTCGCGTCGGCCACGGCGGCAATTCCACCCTGGTCATTTTTTTAGCCGCAATTCCGCGACGGCTAGTGATTCCACTTGGCTGCAAAATGCTCTAAGCGAAGCGGCAACAGAACCGTGGGCACCTGCGCCATGAATATGCTGCCAAACGTCAAATCGCTTGAGCCGATCGCCGACGAGCCGGAAGGCGGATTCCATCCGCTGTTCCGCGACGTGCCATCCTCGGTCGAGTTCAACAAGCTGCGCAAGCGGCTGCTGCGGCTCACGCGCCAGGCGATCGAAGACTTCGCCATGGTCAAGCCCGGCGAGCGCTGGCTGGTGGCGCTCTCCGGCGGCAAGGATTCTTATGGCCTGCTTGCCTTGCTGCTCGATCTCAAATGGCGCGGGCTGCTGCCGGTCGAGCTGCTTGCCTGCAATCTCGACCAAGGTCAGCCGAATTTCCCGAAGCACATCCTGCCGGACTACCTCGGCGCCAACGGCATTGCGCATCGCATCGAGTACCAGGACACCTATTCGGTGGTCACCGACAAGCTGCCCGAGGGCAGCACCTATTGTTCGCTCTGCTCGCGGCTGAGGCGCGGCCATCTCTATCGCATCGCGCGCGAGGAGGGTTGCACCGCGCTGGTGCTCGGCCACCACCGTGAGGACATCCTCGAAACCTTCTTCATGAACCTGTTCCATGGCGGGCGTCTCGCCGCCATGCCGCCGAAGCTTCTCAATGACGAGGGCGACGTCATGGTTCTGCGCCCGCTCGCCTATTGCGCCGAGGCGGATCTCGAGAAATTCGCCAGTGCAATGAAGTTCCCAATCATCCCGTGCGATCTCTGCGGCAGCCAGGAAGGGCTGCAGCGCAACGCCATGAAGGCGATGCTCGACGATATCGAGAAGCGTATGCCTGGCCGCAAGGACACGATGATCCGCGCGATGACCAATGTGCGACCCTCGCATCTGCTCGACCGAAAACTGTTCGACTTCGCCGCGCTCGATGTGCGCCTTACCATGGGAAAAGACATTTCCGATGACGTTTGACATGCAAGCGATCGACTGGCTGGCCGAGCTTCTAGCTGACGCAGCCAGGGCCGAAATCATGCCGCGCTTTCGCCGGTTGGGCGAGGGCGATATTCGCCAGAAGACGTCCGCCGCCGATCTGGTTACGGAGGCGGACGTCAACGCCGAAAGGCTGATCACCGCCAGGCTGCGCGAGCGTTACCCTACAGCGATGATCGTCGGCGAGGAGACCTGCTCCGACAATCCGGCCTTGCTCAAAGGGCTCGGCGATGCCGCGCTGGCCTTCGTCATCGATCCGGTCGACGGCACCTTCAACTTCGCCTCCGGCGTGCCGCTGTTCGGCGTCATGCTCGGCGTCGTGGTCAACGGCGAGACGGTTGCCGGCATCATCCACGACCCGATCGGGAAGGACTGGCTGATCGGCGCCAGGGGGGCGGGCAGCCATATCCGCCACGCACATGGCGCGCTGGACAGGGTGCGGGTCGCCGAGCCGGTGCCGATCTCCGAGATGACCGGCGCGATCTCGTGGCAGTATCTGAAGGAACCGGAGCGCTCGCGGCTCGCCCGCAACCACACAAAGGCGCTGTCGCAGTTTGGCTATCGTTGCGCCGCGCACGAATACCGGCTGCTGGCGAGCGGCCATGCGCATTTCGTCGTCTACAACAAGCTGATGCCGTGGGACCATCTGGCCGGCGTGCTGATCCATCAGGAGGCCGGTGGTTATGCGGCGCGGATCGACGGCGATGCTTATCTGCCGTCGCATGTCGACGGCGGGTTGTTGGTGGCGCCAGACAAGGATAGCTGGCACGAACTGCGGCGCGAGCTCTGGGCGGAATAGGATCGATTGCGCCAGCGGGGGCCAGCCGGTCGGCTGGAAGATGTCGACCTACAACCTCACGCAAATCCGGAGATGTAAATGAGCATCCGGTCCGCGATGGTCGCTCTGGCTCTCGCCCTCGCCGTGACGATCACGGGTGCTGACGAAGCAGCGGCACGGGAGCGCGCCTGCGGCAGTCGCGATCCCGTAAACTCCATAGCGGAAATGTCGGCTGCCATTTACGCCTGCTGGCGGCCGCCTCGCGGAACTGCCGGTCTGTCCTTGACCCTTCGGTTCTCGCTCCGCCGAGACGGAACGCTCATTGGCAAGCCGCGCGCGACCTTCTCCGCACTCGGATCGAACGACGCATTGAACAGAGCCTTCGTTGCCTCGATCCTCGAGGCTCTCGATAAGGCCCTGCCGTTACCCTTTACCGAGAGCATGGGCGAGGCGATCGCAGGGCGCATACTTTCGCCCCGCTTCACGGCTGCGCTGGAGCGAAAATCCTGACCGCCTGGCCGTAGGCGAGGTCTCACACCGGCGGATTGTGGGGCTGGAACAGCCTTCCGCGCTCGGCGATCAGGATCATCAGCAGGGCGGCGAGGGAAACGCTGCAGAAGCCGGCGGCCAATGGCGTGACCGTGCCGTTATAGGCCTGGCCTATCAGCGTTCCGAGCAGGCCGCCGAGAAAGGTCTGCATGAAGCCGAGGATGGAGGACGCCGTGCCGGCAAGCTCGCCGAGCGGCTCCATCGCAAGCGCGTTGAAATTCGCGCCGAGACAGCCGAACGGAACCATCGCGCCGGCAAAGAAGGCGATGAACAGCCAGAGCGGCATCTCGATCTCCAGCGAGACGACGAGCCAGACAAGGCTGATGGCGAGGAAGAGCAGCAGCGCGCTCTGCGACAGGCGGCGCATGCCGACCTTGCCGACGAGCCGCGCGTTGAGGAAGTTCGAGAAGGCGAGCACGCCCGCGACGCCGGCGAAGATCAGCGGAAACAGCTCGCCGACATGGAAGACTTCGAGATAGATCTGCTGCGCGGAATTGATGAAGCCGAACATGGCGCCGAAGATGAAGGTGCTGGCAAAGGCATAGCAAAGCGCGATGCGGTTGGTGAGCACGATGCGGAAGCCGCCGACGACGGCGTTGACGGTTAAGGGCCGCCGGTATTCCGGATGCAGCGTCTCCGGCAAGCGCAACAGTGACCATGCCGACACGATCAGCGCGCCGACCGCCATGGTGACGAAGATCCAGTGCCAGGTGGCGAAAAGCATGATGAACTGGCCGATGCCGGGCGCGACGACCGGTATCGCCATGAACACCATGAAGATCAGCGACATGACCTCGGCCATGCGGCGGCCCTCGAAGGTGTCGCGCACGATGGAGACAGCGATGACGCGGGTGGCCGCCGCGCCGATGCCTTGCACGACACGGCAGGCGAGCAGGGTGGCAAAGGTCGGAGCAACAGCAGCGGCCGCTACCGCCGCCACATAGATGATCAGGCCGGCGACAAGCGGCGCACGGCGGCCGAAACGATCGGAAACCGGACCGAAGAAGAGCTGACCGGTGCCGAAGCCAAGGATGTAGGCTGTGATCACATACTGGCGGTGGTTTTCATTCTCGACGCCGAGCGAGGCGCCGATCTGCTGCAGAGCCGGCAGCATGATGTCGATGGCGAGCGAATTGAGCGCCATCAGCGCCGCGCAGAGCGCAATGAATTCCCAGCGCGGAATGGGCAAGCTTTTTGCCGACTGCTGCGCTAGTGCCTGATTGTCCACGGCAAAATCCGATCAATCAAACGAACATGCGCCGGTCGACCGGCGCATCAATTCGTCTCGTTCTCGAGTTCGAAAACCCAAAGTGCCGAGGTCGGGCCCGGATGTCACCGCGCGGCCGGCTGGGCCGGCCAGCGCGAGCTCAATCAGGCGGCGCCTTTGACGCTGACGCCTTTTTCGACCAGGAAATCCTGCAGCTCGCCGGCCTGGAACATCTCGCGCACGATGTCGCAACCGCCGACGAACTCGCCCTTGACATAGAGCTGCGGAATGGTCGGCCAGTTGGAATAGTCCTTGATGCCCTGGCGCAGCTCGGCCGAGGTCAGCACGTTCACGCCTTTGTAGTCGACCCCGACATAGTCGAGGATCTGCACCACCTGGCCGGAGAACCCGCACTGCGGGAAGCCGGGGGTGCCCTTCATGAAGAGCACGACGTCGTTGCTCTTCACTTCGCTGTCGATGTAGTCGTTGATGCCGCTCATGGGGTATCCTTTCACGCCTGTGGGAGTCAGGCTCGAAGCATGTCCATCAAATAAACCCATAGGTTGGCTGAAACAAGACGTTAGCCGCGACGCACCCGAAATGGCGCAAAGCTTTGGTCCGCCATTGGGCCAAATCCGCCAGCCGGAACTCTTCCCACAGGCGGGCCGGCAGGCCGGATTATCTTGTCCCGGTGCCGCTGCCCGGTTTCCCAGCTGCGCACGCGCCAGAATTATAGCTATAGCTAAATCTTGAAGCATGCGCTATCCTTGCCAGTGCCTTGGAGGAACGCGGATATGCGCGAAACGAAATCGCTGCTGGAACAAAAGCTCGATCGAAGGCTGCTTCTGGCCGGTGGCCTGGCGGCCGGCGGCACGGCGGTGATGGCGACCGCGGCGCGCGGGCAGACCGACCACGCCGGTCACGGAACGCCAGGGGCGGCCGAACCGCAGCCGGCGCACCTGTCCGCGCATGGGGCGATGATCACCGTCGGCGAGGTCGAGGATAGCCGCAACGGATTCGATCCAGTGAAGCTGCTGAGCGACTGGGAGACCGGGACGGTGTCGACGCTGCCGGACGGGCGGACACTGCGCAGCTTCGAGGTCACGGCCGAGGACAAGGAGATCGAGATCGCGCCCGGCATCCTGTTCCCCGCCTGGACCTACAATGGCCGCGTGCCGGGGCCGACGCTGCGGGCCACCGAAGGCGATCGCTTGAAGATCGTCTTCCGCAACAACGGCTCGCATCCGCATTCCATGCATTTCCACGGCATTCATGCAGCACGGATGGACGGCGTTCCCGGCGCCGGTCTGATCGGGCCGGGCGAGGAGTTCGTGTACGAGTTCGACGCCAGGCCGTTCGGCTGCCACCTCTATCATTGCCATGCGCTGCCGCTGAAGCGGCACATCCAGAAAGGTATGTACGGCGCCTTCATCATCGATCCCGATCCCGCCAGGCATCCGGAGCACGAGGCGGTCGCCCGCTCGCGCCTGCTCGGCACGCCGGAGAATGCCGGCTGGCAGGAATTCGTAATGGTGATGAACGCCTTCGACACCAATTTCGACAACGAGAACGAGGTCTATGCCGTCAACACCGTCGCCCATGCCTACGCGAAGAAGCCGATACGGGTGCTGAAGGACAAGCCTGTCCGGATCTATCTCGTCAACGTGGTCGAGTTCGACCCGATCAACTCCTTCCATCTGCATGCCAATTTCTTCGACTACTACAATCAGGGCACGACGCTGACGCCGACACTCAGGACCGTCGATCTGATCACCCAGTGCCAGGCCGAGCGCGGTATCCTCGAGTTCCATTTCAGGGAGCACGAGCCAGGCCTCTACATGTTCCATCCCCACCAGTCGGAGTTTACCGAACTCGGCTGGTCGGGCATGTTCGACGTCGTGGAGGCCTTGTCGTGACCGATGTCAGTAGCACCTCCCGGGATACACAGGCCGGTCGGCCGCGCTGGCTCTCTCTGCTCTGGATAGTACTGCCGCTCGCCGTGCTCGGGCTCGCGGTTGCGTGGATGGTCTCTTCCGACCCGTTGGCCAGCTTTCGCAACGGCGCGCCGCCGGTCGAGAACCTGACCTTCGAGCGGACAATTATCGGAAACGACGGCATTCGAATCCTCGTGCGGGCCGGTGGGTCGGAACCGATGACGATCGCACAGGTCCAGGTCGACGACGCTTACTGGCAGTTCACGCAGGATCCGCCGGGGCCGATCCCGCGCGGCGCAACGGCATGGATCAGCCTGCCATACCCCTGGGTGCTGGGGGAGGCGCATGCGATCAATGTCGTAACCAGTACCGGGACAACATTCGGGCACGATATCGCCGTCGCCGTACCCACACCGACGCGCAGTTCACCTAGCTTTGCCGCGCAAGCGGTGCTCGGCGGCTTTGTCGGCATCCTGCCCGTGGCGATCGGCCTGATGTTCTATCCGGCACTACGCGGGGTCGGGCGGAACGGCATGGACTTTCTCCTGTCGATGACCGTCGGTCTGCTCGCCTTCCTTTTCGTCGACACGCTCGAGGACGCGTTCGAACTGGCTGGCGAAGCAGCCGCCCTGTTCCAGGGGTCGACCATGATCGTACTCGCAGCCACCGCCAGTTTCCTTCTGCTCATGGCGGCAGGCCGGCGCAGCGGGACACCGACCGGGCTGGCGCTTGCCACCTTCATCGCACTCGGCATCGGCCTGCACAATCTCGGCGAGGGGCTGGCGATCGGCGCCGCCTTCGTTTCGGGCGCAGCCGGGCTCGGCACGTTCCTGGTGCTTGGCTTCACCTTGCACAACATCACCGAAGGCATCGCCATCGCCGCCCCGATCCTGAAGCAGCGACCGCCGCTCAGGACCTTCGCCATGTTGACGCTGCTCGCGGGAGGTCCGGCCGTCGTCGGCCTATGGATCGGCAGCCTCGCCTATGCGCCGCAATGGTCGGCGCTGGCGCTGGCGATCGGCGCCGGAGCGATCCTGCAAGTGATCGTCGAGATGGTTTCGCTGCAGCTTCGCCAGCGCCCCGATGGCTCGCGCGCCTTGCTCGCACCGGCTGCGATGGCCGGGCTGACAGCCGGGGTCGGCTTCATGTACCTCACGGCGATGCTGGTAAAGATCTGAACAACCGCGGCGTCAACACTCAGTCCGGAACGCTGGTCTGCAGGGCGAGCGCATGCAGCACGCCGCCCATATTGCCTTTCAGCGCGTCATAGACCATCTGGTGCTGCTGGACGCGGCTTTTGCCGCGGAAGCTCTCGGCCACCACTTCGGCAGCGTAGTGGTCGCCGTCACCAGCCAGATCGCGAATCGTCACCTTGGCGTCCGGAATGCCTTCCTTGATCAGCCGTTCGATGTCGTGCGCATCCATTGCCATGGCAGAAATCCTGTTTTCGAGCGGGCGCAGCCCGTGCGATGAGAGTCGGGGATAAGCGTAGAGCCTTTCCGGTCCGGATTGAAGCCGTTCCATCCGTGACCGAGGCTTCACGGGATATTCCGACCCGGCTGAGCCGCGTCGCCGGCGGACATATCCTCGCGCGTCGAGTAGGCGCGACCGAGGCTGAAGGTCAGCACGTAGAGCGGCACGTTTATCGCGATGCCGACCATCGGCAAGTAGCTCGTCCACTGCCAGACCGGGGAGAAAAACGGCCGGCCGTAGCCATCGCACATAAGCGAAGAACCATACGCCCAAAGCGCTCCGATGGCGGTTGCAATGGCGAAGAGCTTGACGCAAGTGACGATATGCCTTGCCCGGGCCGGCTCCGGCAAAAGGCGCTGCCACAGCACCAGGCACAAAACAGGAATGGCGTAGACGAGGTCCTGAGCGGCCAGCAACGGAATTGCGCCGTTCGCCGCAGCAAGGAACTCGGCTCGCGTTTCGAGCCTTGGACAGACCTCGCTCGAGGTCGTCGACAGCAGCAGAAAGACGAACGGGCCGAGGAACCAGAAAAAGAACAGCGACGGCCAGAAAACCGCTGCAAGCAGCGCCCGGACCGCCAGCCTGGTCAAATGGCCTGATCCATGAAGCGCGGGAACCAGCCCTCATGGGCGGCGGTCAATTCGCTGACCGGAACGGCACGCGCCTCGCCGAGCTTCAGCGTGTCGCCACCGGTCGTGCCGATCCACGGCGCGAAGATGCCGAGCTTGCCCTGCTCCGCGCGGATCCTGTCCCATTCGGCGCTTTGCGGGTCGATCGACAAGGTCAGGAGATAACGTCCTTGGTCCTCGCCGAACCAGACCGGGATCGGATCGGTGCCGGTGAGGCCGGGAATGGTGGCGCCGATGCCGGATGCCATCGCCATTTCGGCCAGCGCCACGGCAAGGCCGCCGTCGGAGACGTCGTGCGCGGCAGTCACGATGCCGGAAGCGATCAGCGCGCGCACATGGTCGCCGACGCGCTTTTCATGTTCGAGGTCGACGGGCGGCGGCGAACCGTCGGCGCGGCTGTGGATGTCGCGCATATAGGCGGACTGGCCGAGATGGCTGCCCCATGTCGGCGGCGCGCCGACCAGCACGATCATCTGGCCCTCGGCGGCAAAGCCGACGCGGGCCATCTTCGACCAATCGGCGATCAGCCCGACGCCGCCGATGGTCGGCGTCGGCAGGATGCCGCGGCCATTGGTTTCGTTGTAGAGCGAGACATTGCCGGAGACGATCGGGAAGCCGAGCGCGCGACAGGCGTCGCCGATACCCTTAACCGCTCCGACAAACTGGCCCATGATCTCCGGCCGCTCCGGATTGCCGAAATTAAGATTGTCGGTGGCGGCAAGCGGCAGGGCGCCCGTTGCCGTCAGGTTGCGCCAGCATTCGGCGACGGCCTGCTTGCCGCCCTCATACGGGTCGGCCTCGCAATAGCGCGGCGTGACGTCGGAAGAGAAGGCGAGCGCCTTGGTTGGATGACCTTCGACGCGCACCACGCCGGCATCGCCGCCTGGGAGCTGCAGCGAATTGCCCTGGATCAGCGTGTCATACTGCTCCCACACCCAGCGGCGCGAAGAGAGGTCCGGTCCGCCCAGCATCTTGAGCAACGCGTCAGCGACGTCGGCCTTGGGCGCGTCGTTCGCTGCAAGCGGCGCCGGCTTCTTCGTTTCGACCCAGGGGCGATCATATTCCGGCGCCTGGTCGCCCAGTTCCTTGATCGGCAGGTTGGCGACCTCGTCGCCATGGTGCAGCACGCGGAAGCGCAGGTCGTCGGTGGTCGTCCCGACGATGGCGAAGTCGAGGCCCCATTTGCGGAAGATCGCCTCGGCTTCCTCCTCTTTCTCGGGGCGCAGCACCATCAACATGCGCTCCTGGCTTTCCGACAGCATCATCTCGTAGGCGCTCATGCGCTCCTCGCGCACCGGCACCTTGTCGAGATCGAGCTCGATGCCGAGATCGCCCTTGGCGCCCATCTCGACCGCCGAGCAGGTGAGCCCGGCCGCACCCATGTCCTGGATGGCGATGACCGCGCCCGACGCCATCAGCTCGAGGCAGGCCTCCAGCAGGCACTTTTCGGTGAAAGGGTCGCCAACCTGTACGGTCGGCCGCTTCTCCTCGATCTTGTCGTCGAACTCGGCCGACGCCATGGTGGCGCCGCCGACGCCGTCGCGCCCGGTCTTGGCGCCGAGATAGACGACCGGCAGGCCGACGCCCTTGGCCTGCGACAGGAAGATGGCGTTGGTTTTGGCGAGGCCGGCCGCGAAGGCGTTGACCAAGATGTTGCCGTTGTAGCGGGCGTCGAAATTGACCTCGCCGCCGACGGTCGGCACGCCGAAGGAATTGCCGTAGCCGCCGACACCGGAAACGACTCCAGCAACCAGGTGCCGGGTCTTGGGATGGTCAGGCGCGCCGAAGCGCAACGCGTTCATCGCCGCAACCGGTCGGGCACCCATGGTGAAGACATCGCGCAGGATGCCGCCGACGCCGGTCGCGGCTCCCTGATAGGGCTCGATATAGGAGGGGTGGTTGTGGCTCTCCATCTTGAAGACGACGCAGTCGCCGTCGCCGATGTCGACCACGCCGGCATTCTCGCCCGGCCCCTGGATAACCTGCGGGCCGCTGGTGGGAAGCGTGCGCAGCCATTTCTTGGAAGACTTGTAGGAGCAGTGCTCGTTCCACATCGCCGAGAAGATGCCGAGCTCGGTGAAGCTCGGCTCGCGGCCAACCAGATCGAGGATGCGCTGGTATTCGTCGGGCTTCAGCCCATGCGCGGCGACGAGCTCGGGGGTGATCGGCACGGAATTGGATATGGTCATGAGCGGCGATTGGTATCCGTCGGAGAGGGGGCTTTTTCTGAGTCTCCTCTTATCGCAAGCGTTCGAGCGATACACCCCCAAAGCACAACGAAAACGCCGGAAAACCGCTGCGCCGGCACCGGCCGGTAGCGCGAGGCGCTTAGGAAAGGACAGGTCAGGAAAAACTGTCGTAGCCGGCGCGGCCCTCGTCGAGCAGGCGGCGGATGACCGCGACGCCACCGGCGACATCCTTGCTTTGCCGGGGTTGCGAGACACCGAAGCGGACGCCGTGGAAGACTTGTTCGGAACGACCGGCCTTGAACTCATCCTCGTCGTCGATGAGCACGCCCTGCGCAAGGCAGGCATTCTTGAAGGTGCCTGAGAGCCAAGGATCCGGCAAGGTGAGCCAGACGAAGGGCACATTGTCCCGTGCCTTGAAGTCAAAGCCAACCAGCGTCTCGCGCACGACGTGGACACGAGCTTGGATCTCTGCAATGCAGCGCTTGCGGATATCGCTGGCCTGGCCGGACATCACCAGCCTTGTTCCGACTTCCGCCAGCAGAAAGGGCAGCCCGCCGGTCATCATCTTGTGCGCCACGCGGATGCGGTGGCGGTAGGCGGGCGGGCAGGACAGCCAGCCCCCGCGCACGCCGGCCGCTACCGACTTCGACAGGCCGCCGACGACGATCGTGCGCTCAGGGGCGTATTCGGCGAGCAGTGGCGTCGGATCGTCGGTCAATTCGCCATAGAGATCATCCTCGATCAGGACGACATTGTACTCGCGCGCTATGCGCGCGATCGCCTGGCGCCGCTCCGCCGACAGCGTCACCAGCGTCGGGTTCTTCGCCGTCGGCATCACGAACATCATCTTCGGGTGTTTCTGCGCGCAGACGCGTTCGAAATCGTCGGGATCGAGACCTTCATCGTCCGCCGAGACCAGCGCGGTACGGCGCCCGATCAGACCGGCGCTGCGCGAGATCTGCGAATAGGTGAGATGCTCGAAGACGATCGTGTCGCCAGGCGTGGTGAGCGCCGCGATCGCCGCCATCACCGCCGCATGGGTGCCAAGCGTCGGCACGATCGAATCGGGCGAGGGGTGAAAGGAATTGCGCTTGAGCCAAAGGCCGCCGGCCTCAAACCAGCGCTCCGGGAAATCCCTGGTATAGCTTGAAATGTCGTGAGGGTGCTCCTCCGCCGTCCGCGCCAGCAGTTCGGCAATCAGTGCGCCTTGCCCGACATCGGGGGCGGCGGTGCTGTCGAAGCGCAGCTTGCCGCTCGGCGCGTCGATGAGCCGCGTTCCGAGCGCGGCGGGCTGCAGCTCGGGCTTGGGGCTCTCCGCGCGTTGCGCGAGCACATAGGTGCCGCGCCCGACCTCCCCACTCACCAAGCCGCGCTCGCGCAGCAATTGATAGGCCCGGCCGACGGTGCCGACCGTGGTGCCAATGTCGTAGGCGAGGTCGCGCTGCGGCGGCAGTTTTGCACCGGCATCAATGACGCCCTTGTCGATATCTGACTCAATGCTGTCAGCAAGGCGCTGATAGAGAGGGCCGGAACCGGAAGCGAGGTCTGGGAGCCAATTTGTCATGGTGACAATTTTTTATATTGCATCGCGAGACGAGTCAATCGATATGAAAACACGGGTAACTAGAGTACAATTGATAGAATTGGTTGATCGCAAGATGAATACAATTGATACATTCCGTTATGACAGCGCCGAGTTGCACGGCCGCCCGTCGGGGCGCCGCGGGTTCGTTGACCGGGTCGTATTCGTGCTTCGTGCCATCGCCAGGCAAATCGACCGAATGCTGGAACGCCGTCGCGGACGCCTTGCGCTCTTGGAGATGACCGACGAGCAGCTCAAGGACATCGGCGTTTCGCGCTGCGACGCCCATCGCGAAGGTATCAGGCCGTTCTGGGACTAAGCCCGGCGCGACCGCCCTTAGTTGTTGCGATGCATGTCGTTCTCCCAAGACGCTTCGAGGTTTTGGGCCGCGAACAGAGCTTCGTCGGTATGTTGATTGCGACTGCAGGACGAGCGCGAAAAAGCCGACCGTCAATCCTGCATTTGCAGGAATTGGCCTACGGCCGAGTCACGCGGCAGCGGCGCAGGATGGACTGCCGGCCTGCCAGCGCGCGATGTCGGAGCCTATGCGCGCGCCCAGCGGTTCGGCCATCAACGGCCCGAACACGTCCACCTTGCGGGAATTGCCCTGTGCTTGCACGACCAGCAGCGGCTTGCCGCCATAGTGCTTGGCGGGCACCAGCAGGAATCGCGGCGTGCCGCTGTAGGAGTTGAGCTCGTTGGCCATCTGATAGGGCCTGAAGGCCGGGTCCTTGCTGGCGATCCAGCATTTGTGAGCGGCGATGGCGACCTGCTCCATGGCAAGCAGGGAAGCGCTCTTGCCTGAGGGGGGCGGCGTGGTCTTCGAGCCGGACTGGCAACAGGCGAGCGCAAATCCGGCGGCGGCCAGGAGAGCAAGGCGAGTAATCGTCAGTCTCATGGTCAGGCCGCCCCGTTGGTCTGAAAGAATGGTCTGAAGGAATCGTCTGAAAGGATCAAGCGGCGATGCCAAGCGCGCCTTCGAACAGCGCCCGGCCGTCGCTGCCGCCGTGTGCCGCCTCGATCAGGTTTTCCGGGTGCGGCATCAGACCGAGCACATTGCCCTTCTCGCTGACGATGCCGGCGATGTCGTTGATCGAGCCGTTGGGATTGGTGCCTTCGGCATAGCGGAACACCACCTGGCCTTCGCCTTTGAGGCGCGCCAGCGTTTCGGCGTCGGCGAAATAGTTGCCGTCGTGATGCGCGACCGGTGAGCGAATGATCTGGCCGGGCTGATAGCCGCGGGTAAACATCGTGTTGGCGTTGGCGATCTCGAGCTTCACGTGCCGGCAGACGAATTTCAGCGAGGCGTTGCGCATCAGGGCGCCGGGCAGCAGCCCCGCCTCGACCAGGATCTGGAAGCCGTTGCAGACGCCGATCACCATCACGCCCTTGGCCGCCTTTTCGGCCACTGCCCGCATCACCGGCATGCGCGCGGCGATCGCCCCGCAGCGCAGGTAGTCGCCGAAGGAGAAGCCGCCGGGAATGGCGATCAGGTCGACGTCCGGGATTTCGGTGTCGGTTTGCCAGACGGTCGCCGGCGCCTGACCGGAAATCTTGGTCAGAGCCGCGATCATGTCGCGGTCACGGTTGAGCCCAGGCAGGAGGACGACGGCTGATTTCATTTGGGTCGTAGGGCCTCTGGTCTTCGGCGAGTTCGCTGGTGATGCACGCGCTTCAGGAGCCTGTACATCAAATCGCTGGTGGCTTCAGGCATAACCTCTGCGCTGCAACCTCAGGTAATAGCCACACTATAATTCTCAATCACCGTGTTCGCCAGAAGCTTGTCGCACATGGCCTTGAGGTCGGCTTCGGCCTTGGCTTTGTCGGTTCCGGTGAGCTCGATGTCGAAGACCTTGCCCTGCCGCACCTGGCCGACGCCGTCGAAGCCCAGTCCTGAGAGCGCGTGCTCGATCGCCTTGCCCTGCGGGTCGAGAACTCCGTTCTTGAGGGTGACGGTGACGCGGGCTTTCATCGATACTCCTGAGTGATCGGTAGTGCGGAGGGCGGGCACGCCGTTTCCGGCAGGCCCGCGCTGGCAGTCAGTGCTTCGTGCTCTTCGAGGGCTCGGAAGAGGCAACGAGCACCGGGCCTGTCGGGCGCGGCGGCTCGTTCTCATTCATGATGCCGAGGCGGCGGGCAACTTCCTGGTAGGCCTCGACCAGCCCGCCCATGTCGCGGCGAAAGCGGTCCTTGTCGAGCTTGTCCTGAGTGGCGACGTCCCACAGCCGGCAGGAGTCCGGCGAGATCTCGTCGGCGACAACGATGCGCATCATGTCGCCCTCGAACAGGCGGCCGCACTCGATTTTGAAGTCGACAAGCTGGATGCCGACGCCCAGAAACAGGCCGGAGAGGAAGTCATTGACGCGGATAGCCAGCGCCATGATGTCGTCGATCTCCTGCGGGCTGGCCCAGCCGAAGGCGGTGATGTGCTCTTCCGACACCATCGGGTCGTCCAGCGCATCGGCCTTGTAGTAGAATTCGATGATCGAGCGCGGCAGAACCGTGCCTTCCTCGATGCCCAGGCGCTTTGCCAGCGAGCCGGCGGCGACGTTGCGCACCACCACCTCGAGCGGGATGATCTCGACTTCCTTGATCAGCTGCTCGCGCATGTTCAGCCGGCGGATGAAATGGGTCGGGATGCCCATACGATTGAGGTGATTGAAAATGTGCTCGGAGATGCGGTTGTTGAGCACGCCCTTGCCGTCGACCACCTCATGTTTCTTCTTGTTGAAGGCGGTGGCGTCATCCTTGAAGAACTGGATCAGCGTCCCGGGCTCAGGTCCTTCATAGAGGATCTTGGCCTTGCCTTCGTAAATGCGGCGGCGATTTTTCATCTGATTTTTTCTCTGGATTGGCGGGCAGGCGGCAAGCGGCCAGTTCCTGTCCGTCTGCCTAAATTAGTTGTGGCGACGGGTGCGTTCAATGCCGGTGTCTATAGCAATCGTAATGTTTGCTCAATCGGCAAATCCAGCCGATCAACCGCTTTCGGAACCGAAATGCCGCAGCGCAGCATGGGACGTTGCATATTGACCGGCCCGCGACCTTTTGGTTTGTGCTGGGTAAGCACACATATTCATAGCCAAGCGAATCGATTTGATCGGAGGGACGCATGAGCAGCATGAAAGACCGCGAAGAGGGCTTCGAGCGCAAATTCGTCTTCGACGAGGAGCTCCGCTTCAAGGCCTCGGCGCGCCGCAACAGAGCGCTCGGCCTGTGGGCCGCCGAAAAGCTGGGCAAGAGCGGAGCCGATGCCGAGGCCTATGCCAAAGCGGTAGTCGTCTCCGACATCGAGGAGGCCGGCGACCATGACGTCTTCCGCAAAATCCGCGAGGACTTCGACGCCGCGGGCGTCAACCAGTCGGACCATCAGATCCGCCGCACCATGGACGAGCTGATGGCGCAGGCGATCGAGCAGGTCAAGAACACGTAAAAATCGTTGGACCAATCGACCGCCCGGCTCAGCCGGGCGGTTTTCTTTGCCTTGCCGCCGTTTCCGGCTGAGACTGCGGATCGTTACCAAGGAAGTTCCGATGTCGCTCAAGTCCCGCCTGGCCGCCGACGAAACGCTGTTCACCGCCTGGTCCGGCGTGCCGGACGCGCTGACGGTAGAGATCATCGCCAAGCAGGGCTTTGATGCCGTTACCCTCGACATGCAGCATGGCGGCCACCACGAGGACAGCGTTCTGCGCGGCCTGGTGCCGGTGCTTGCCGCCAACAAGCCGGCGCTGGTGCGCATCCCGGTCGGGCGCTTCGACATGGCGAGCCGGGCGCTCGATTTCGGCGCCGAGGCGGTGATCGCGCCGATGGTCAATTCCGTAGACGACGCCAGGCAGTTCGCCGCAGCGATGAAGTATCCGCCGATAGGCGAGCGTTCTTGGGGCCCGACCTATGCCTTCCCGCGCCATGGGAAGGGCGACCATGCCGAGTGGCTGCGCGACTCGAACCAGCGCACCATGGCCTTTGCCATGGTCGAGACGCGTGCGGCGTTCGAGGCGCTGGACGGGATCCTCGAGACGCCCGGCATCGATGGCATCTTCGTCGGGCCGTCGGATTTCTCGATCGCCTGGTCGAACGGCACCACCGTCAATTCGACGCTGGAAAGCATGATGGAGACGGTCGCCTCGATCGCCGAGCGGACGCGCAAGGCCGGCAAGCACGCCGCGATCTATGTCATCGAGCCGGCCGTTGCCGGCCGCGTCGTGTCGATGGGCTACCGCCTGCTCGCCATGGGCTCTGACCACACGCTGATCTCGCTCGGCGCCAGGACGCTGCTGAAGAGCATGCGGGATTCGATCGGCGCCTGAGGCGCCGGCGTTTCAAGGCTCCTTCAGTTCCGTGAGGAACTTGGCGAAAGTCATCGATCCCTCCGGCCAGGGGCCGAAGCCCGCGTCCTGGTTGAGATGGCCAGCGTCGCCGGCGTCGATGAACAGCGAACCCCAGGCGGCGGCGATGTCCTCGGCAACCTCAAAGGCGCAGAACGGGTCGTTGCGGCTGGCGATCACGATCGACGGAAAGGGCAGGGGCTCGCGCGAATAGGGCCCGAAGGTCATCAGGTGCCTCGGCCTGATCTCCGGATTGGCGACATCAGGCGGCGCCACGAAGAAGGCGCCCGCGACCGGCTTCTGGAATTGCGGGATCGCCTGCACCGCCGCCGCCACACCCAGCGAATGCGCGACGATGACGACCGGCCGCTCGGCCTCGTTGACAGCTTTCGCCACACTTGCTGTCCAGTCCTCGCGCACGGGTTTCGTCCACTCGGCCTGCTCGACCCGGCGCGCTGTCGATAGCTTCGATTGCCACCGGGTCTGCCAGTGCTCGGGCCCGGAATTGGTGTAGCCCGGTATGATGAGAATATCGGCGTCCTTGACTTTCATGGCGCCGATGTAGCGAGCGCCCCTGTCTGATGCAACCGGCCGGTGGGATGCAGTGGCATCACAAAGGTGAACAACGTGTTCGATTCTTTCAACCTTGTGTGAACGATGGTGATGAACGATCTGGAGAGGGAACAGGAATGACTAATAAACGTCGGCGCGACTGCCCATCGTGAGATCGGCGCCCGAACGGAGAGTGTGATGAGCGAACTGCCTTTTGCCGCGACCACCCCGGTCAGCGTCGCGCGTGTCGGGTTGAAGGCGCGCGATGCCGAAAACCTTGCCGCCTATTATCGTGCCGTCGTCGGCCTGCAGGAGTTGAGCCGCGCCGATGGCGCGATCACCCTCGGCGCCGCGGGCCGCCCGCTGCTGGTGCTGGAGCAGGATGCCTCGGCCAGGCCTGACGACCCGCGCAGCGCCGGCCTTTTCCACACTGCGTTCCTGCTGCCGTCGCGCGCCGATCTCGGCCGGTGGATCAGCCATGCCGCCGCCAACCGGATCGGCATCGAAGGCGCCTCGGACCATCTGGTCAGCGAGGCGCTCTACCTCACCGACCCTGAAGGCAACGGCATCGAGATCTACGCCGATCGCCGTCCGCAGGATTGGAAATGGAACGGCGACAAGATCGCAATGTCGACCGAGCGGCTGAACCTCCCCGCGGTCGTCGCCAGCGTGCCCGTCGGTGATGCCGGCTGGCAGGGAGCGCCGGAAAACACCATTGTCGGCCATGTCCACCTGCGCGTCGGGCGTCCGGAAGACGCCGAAGCGTGGTGGCATGACGAATTCGGCTTCGACACGGTCGCCAAATATGGCGGTCAGGCTGTGTTCCTGTCCTCCGGCCACTACCACCACCATATCGGTGCCAATTCCTGGCGCAGCGCCGGCGCCGGCCGCCGCGATCCCTCTCGCTCGGGCCTCGCCTGGGTCGAAATGCGCTCGGATAACGTGAAGGCCGAGACGACGCGTGAAGATCCCTGGGGCACGGTGATCAGGACGGTGCCTGGCAAGGCTTGACTAGGGCTGCGCCACGCTAGCGGGCGCTTTCACTCGGACTCAAGCCTCTCCAAACACCCGCTTAAAGATCGTGTCGACATGCTTGGTGTGATAACCGAGGTCGAACTTCTCGCGGATCTCGGCCTCGGGCAGTGCCGCTGTCACGTCCTTGTCGGCAAGCAGTTCCTCAAGGAAATCAGCGCCTTGCTCCCATACCTTCATGGCGTTGCGCTGTACCAGGCGATAGGCATCCTCGCGTGACACGCCAGCCTGCGTCAACGCCAGCAACACGCGCTGCGAGTGGACCAGGCCGCGGAACTTGTTGAGGTTCTTCTCCATGTTCTCGGGGTAAACGAGCAGCTTATCGACGACGCCGGTCAGGCGTGCCAAGGCGAAGTCGAGCGTCACCGTCGCGTCCGGTCCGATCATGCGCTCCACCGAGGAGTGCGAGATATCGCGCTCGTGCCATAGCGCCACATCCTCCATGGCCGGCATGGCGTAGGAGCGGACCATGCGGGCAAGGCCGGTGAGATTCTCGGTCAACACCGGGTTGCGCTTGTGCGGCATCGCCGACGAACCCTTTTGTCCCGGCGAGAAATATTCTTCCGCTTCCAGCACCTCGGTGCGCTGCAGATGCCGGATCTCGACGGCCAGGCGCTCGACCGACGAGGCGATCACGCCGAGCGTAGCGAAGAACATCGCATGGCGGTCGCGCGGGATGACCTGAGTCGAGACCGGTTCCGGCTTCAGGCCGAGTTTCTTCGCCACATGCTCTTCGACGTAGGGATCGATGTTGGCGAAGGTGCCGACCGCGCCCGAGATGGCGCAGGTGGCGATGTCTTCGCGCGCGTGCAGCAACCGCTCGCGGCAACGCGAGAATTCGGCATAGGCCAGCGCCAGCTTGACGCCGAAGGTGGTCGGCTCGGCATGGATGCCGTGGCTGCGGCCGATGGTGATGGTATCCTTGTGCTCGAAGGCGCGGCGCTTCAGGGCCACAAGCAGCGCGTCAATGTCGGCAAGCAGAATGTCGCTGGCGCGAGTCAATTGGACCGCAAGGCAGGTGTCGAGCACGTCCGACGAGGTCATGCCCTGGTGAATGAAGCGGGCGTCCGGTCCGACGAATTCGGCGAGATGGGTCAGGAATGCAATCACGTCATGCTTGGTGACGCGCTCGATCTCGTCAATCTTATCGACGTCGAATTTGGCCGCGCCGCCCTTTTCCCAAATGGTCTTGGCGGCTTCCATCGGGATGACGCCGAGCTCGGCCAGCGCATCGCAGGCATAAGCCTCGATCTCGAACCAGATGCGGAACCGGGTTTCGGGCGACCAGATGGCGACCATTTCCGGCCGGGAATAGCGAGGGATCATGGTTTCTTAGTCCTGCTGGGAGAAGCTTTGGCCGCGTCCTAACAGAGGCCGGCTCAATGCTCAACGCCGCCGGCGTGCAAACCAGATGCTGGCGGCGGCAAGTGCGGCAAAGCCGAACGGAAAATAGAGCCGGATGCCAAGGACGACGAACTGGTAGAGCGCAGCGAGGATCGTGAACACGAACTCAGACGCCCAGGTCCGCGTGAAGGCCGGCGCGTGCCACTCGGCGTAGTAAGAACGGTATTGCAGGGCAAACAGCCCGCCGGTGAAAGCGAGCGTCGCGCCGAGCAGGCATACGAAAGCTGCGGCGAGCGCGGTTTCCCAGTGGCGGCCGCGCGATACCAGCGCGGCGAACGTCAGCCCGACCGGAAAAGCAAGCGCGCCGCCGAGCGCATACAGCAGCACGACGAAGCGGGCGCTGTCCGGCGTCTCCCAATAATACAGATTGAGGAAAGCGCTCGCCGCCATCGCAGGCCCCCACAACAAGGCGCCGACAATTGCCGTGCCTGCCGAGGGCAGAGCGTCGCGCAGGCGGTTTGCCAGGCGCAGACGCAAGGAGGCCGGCTGCAGCGAGGTTACGGTCACTGGGCCGCGTTCCGCGGCGAAAAGCGGTTCGGCTTGCCTGGTGGCAATGCTCCCTGTCTCATTGGCGTCATGGCTATCACGCCATGGTGAACAAGACGTGCCGCTCGATGCATCCAATCCGGCGGCCGTTTGTTATTGTGGGCGCCCGACAGGGACGCGCGGCCACCCACCGGAGGGACCAGCATGACCGTCGATGTCAGTAAGATACGCGAGCATATGGAAGTAGTCGGCGCCGATGGCGTCCATGTCGGCACCGTCGACAAGGTCGAGGGGCAGCGCATCAAGCTGACCAAGGCCGACAGCGGCATGGGCTCGCACAAAGGCCACCACCATTACGTTCCGCTGGCTCTGGTCGCGGAGATCGAAGGAAAGAAGGTCTGGCTCTCGGCGAATTCGGACGTCGCGGTGACGTTCGAGGAAGAGAAGTCCGACCCGACCTGACCGACGTCCAGAACTCTAGCGGGACGACCAGACCGGAAAGAGATCGCCGTCGGCCGGCCTCGCCGCGTGGACGCCGCGGCTGACGGCGCGGGCCATCGTAGACCCCGCTGCGGCATAGAGATCGATCGCTGCATCGGCGCTGAGTTCGATGCCGCTCCTGCCGGTCGCGAGCGCAAAGACGAGATCGCCGTCGGCCGGTGTGTGCGTCGGCCAGATGGCGCGGGCAAATCCGTCATGCGCCGAAATCGCCAGCCGTTTGGCGGCCGACTTGGAAAGCACGGCATCGGTGGCAATGACGGCAATCGTCGTGCTGGCGCCCTCTGGCGGTTCCCCTGCGCGCCTGTCGCGGTACTTCAAGAGTATCTTCCTGGCGTCTTCAGGTATCGGGTCGGGATAACCCAAGCCGCCGAATTCATCGCCGATCTCGAAGGGAGCGGCCCAGAAATGGCGGCTGCGTCCGACCGTCACCGAACCGGTCGGGTTGACGGCGGCTAGCGCGCCGATGGTGACGCCGCTGCCGAGCACCGTCGAGGCCGAACCCAGCCCGCCCTTCAGACCGGAAGTCAGCGCGCCGGTACCGGCGCCGACCGTACCGAGCGGGAAGTCGGTCGTTGTCGCCTGAGCCGCCTCGTAGCCAAGCTCGCGATAGGGCGGATAGCGGCCCCAATCCTTGTCGCCGCCATTGCGCAGGTCGAAGAGGATCGCGGCCGGCACGATCGGCACGCGAAAACCACCCACCTCGATGCCGATGTTTTTCTCCCGCAGCGCCGCCTGGACGCCGGAAGCGGAATCGAGGCCGAAGGCCGAGCCGCCGGACAGCACGACTGCGTGAATGGTCGCGATCGAGTTTTGCGGCTCGAGCAGGTCGGTCTCACGTGTGCCTGGTGCGCCACCCAGCACCTGGACTCCGGCCACCGCCGGCTCCTCGCAAAGCACTACCGTGACGCCGGACTTCAGCCTGGCGTCAGCAGCATTGCCGACGGTGAGTCCGGCGACGTCGGTGATCAGGTTGCGTGGACCGGTGCGGAACATCAGTTTTCCTCCAGCGGCACGAAATGGGAGCCGTCGAAGCGGAAGGCGCGGAATGGGTTTTGGCTGAGATCGCCCTTTTCGTCGAAGCGGACGGTACCGATAGCGGTCGCGAAATCATGTTCGGTCAGCGTCTTGGCGAGCGGCTTGCCGGAGCTTTCTGCGTTGACCGCTGCCGCCTTGGCGACCTCCACCGCGGCATAAGCCGGCAGCGTGTAGCCGTCGGTCACGATCTTCCTTTCGCCAAAGGCCTGCACGACCTTGGGGTCCGCGACTTCTGACCACTCCGGCAACGCGATCATCAGTGTGCCGGCCGCATAGGGCACATCGCCGGGTGGCGTGCGCAGCGTCTCGCCGCCGGCGAAGGTGATGCCGGCATTGAGCGAGGCAGCGTCGCGCCCCATGATGGCGATGTCGTCGCCGTCGCCGCCGGCAAACACTTTCGTAGCCCCCGCTTTCTTTAGCCGGCCGATCAGCCCGATCTGGTTGTCGAGCTGCGGCCGGAACGTGTCGACGAAGACCGGTTTCAGCGCCGCCTGCTCGGCGGCCGCGCGGAAAGTCTCTGCGATCTCTCGGCCATAGATGGTGCCGTCATCGATAACGGCGAACAATTCGTTCTGCCAGAGCCGAGTGAGGATCGTGGCCACCGCATTGCGTTCGTCGTCGCCGCGCGGGCCAAGCCGGTAGACCGGCCAGCCGGTCTTGGCGCGGCGGTCGGTCAGGCTCTCGGTGCGCACGCCGATCGCGATGACCGGAATGTTGGCATCCTTGAGGATCGGCAGCGCCGCCTCGATCGCTTCGGTGCACAGAAAACCGACAACGATGTTGACCTTGGCATCCACGAACTGCCTGGCAGCCGCTGCACCGCCGTCGGCAGTGCAGGCGTCGTCAACGGTTTGGACGGCGACGCCTTCGGCCTCCGCCGCCAGCCCGGTCCCCGCCTCGATCTGCTTGCCGAGGATCGCCGACGGCCCCGACAGCGGTGCGGCGACGCCAACCAGCGTCTCGGCATGGACGCTCGCGGCCAGCCAAAGCAGCGCGGCTAAAGTCGTCGTGAGAAGGCGCATTCGGGCGAGAGGTCCTCCGTGCCGGGAGTATTGTTCCGGCACTATTCCAGCAAAGACCTAAAGGCTGCCTAATCCCGGTGCAACACGCGAATTCAGGATTGCGCTCAAGCACTTCGCTTGTGTCATACAATATGCAGCCATATATAACGAACTTCCGTTTTGGCAGGTGGATCATCGGGTGCTGAAGATTAATGACATCGGGCCGCAAGCCTATCGCGATGCGATGGCGCATTTTGCCGGCCATGTGCATGTGGTGACCACGGACGGCCCGGCCGGGAAACGAGGCGCAACGGTGATTGCCGCCTGCTCGGTCTCGGATACGCCGCCCGCCGTGCTTGTCTGCCTCAACCGCGAAAATCCCAAGAACGAGGCCTTCATCCGGAACGGCAATTTCGCGCTGAACACACTCGCCTCGGACCAGGAGGCGCTGTCGGTCGGCTTTTCCGGCATCACCGGCCTGCCGTCCGAGGAGCGCTTCGCGCTCGGCGAATGGGACGTGATCTCGACCGGCGCGCCGACGCTGAAAGGCGCGCTCGCCGTCTTCGACTGTCAGATCATCGATACCAAGGATTTGGCCACCCATCGTGTGCTTTTTGGCAAGGTGACGGGCCTGCGCATCGGCGATAATTTGCGGCCGCTGATCTACCACAACCGCGACTACCACGTTCTGTGAAAACCGCTCTTGCGCTTTGATGGGTCGAGGCGCGCACCCGTGGCGGGAAGGCGATGCTGCCGCGTGTCGACGAGTTCCGCGCCGTGCACAATCTGGACGCGCTGGTCGATCCTTGCGCCTCGCTCGACCAGCGGCCGGCCGCAGCTGTGTACCCGCGGCGCTGGCTGCGAACTGGCGACAGGCGGGCCGCGTAGCCATATGTTTCGCACCGATATATTCCTCTGGGACGTTCCCCGAGAAAACAGACTTTGTGAGAAGCGACGATGGACGAGAGCATTTATCTCGATGAGGCCCGCGATCCCCTGATCATCGCGGAAGGCTGGATGAAGGACGGCAAGGATGTCGCCATCGCGACCGTGGTCGAAACCTGGGGTTCGGCGCCGCGCCCGGCCGGCAGCCATCTGGTCATCGACGTCGAAGGGAATTTCCACGGTTCGGTTTCCGGCGGCTGTGTCGAGGGCGCGGTGGTGACCGACGCGATCGACGTGATCGGCTCGGGCAAGCCGCGGATACTGGAGTTCGGCGTCGCCGACGAAACCGCCTGGCAGGTAGGCCTGTCCTGCGGCGGCCGCATCAAGGTCTATGTCGAGCGGCTGGGTTGATTGCGGATGGACCCATATGTTCTCAAAACATTGAACGAAGAGCGCCGCGCCAGGCGCGCCGCGGTGCTGGTCACCGACCTCGGTGACGGCCGCGACCGCATCGTGCGTGAAGGCGACCGCGTCGCGGGCGAGCTCGGCGCGGCGATCGCCAGTGCGTTCCGCACCGGCATTTCTCGATCGGTGGAAGCGGAAGGGCGGACTTTCTTTCTCAATGCGCATCTGCCGCGCCCGCGCCTTGTGGTGATCGGAGCGGTGCATATCAGCCAGGCGCTCGCGCCAATGGCCAGAATCGCCGGCTATCCAGTCGAGATCATCGATCCGCGCACCGCCTTCGCCACGCCGGAGCGCTTTCACGGTGTAGCGCTGCATGCCGAATGGCCGGAAGATGTGCTGAAGCGCCAGCCGCTCGACAGCTACACCGCGCTTGCCGCCGTCACCCACGATCCGAAGATCGACGATTTCGCGCTGAAGGCGGCGCTCGACGCCAGGTGCTTCTATGTCGGGGCGCTTGGCAGCAGGAAGACTCACGCCAAGCGGGTCGAGCGTCTGCTGGCGCTGGGCGCCAGCGCCGACCAGATCGCCCGCATCCATGCGCCGATCGGTCTCGATATCGGCGCCGCGAGCCCGGCCGAGATCGCCGTAGCGGTGCTGGCACAAACCATCCACGCCTTCCGCTCGCGCGGCCTGGAAAGCAAAGGCGCGGTGGCGTGAAGTTCGGTCCGATCGCGATCGATGAGGCCGAAGGCGCGGTGCTGGCGCATGCAACCACTGCCGGCGAGCGGCGATTCCGCAAGGCGCATCGGCTGAACGGCGAGGACGTTGCGGCGCTGAAGGCGGCCGGCATCAGTGAAGTGGTCGTGGCCGTTCTCTCTCCCCATGATCTCGGCGAGGATGCCGCGGCCGAAAAGATCGCGTTGAGTATGTCCCATCGCAACGTCGAGACGAAGCCCGCTGCAACCGGACGCGTGAACCTGCATGCCGAAACCGCAGGCGTCTTCACCGTCGACGCCAAGATGATCGACGCCATCAATGCCATCGACCCGGCGATCACCATCGCCACCCTGGCGCAGCACGCGCCTGTCGAGGCGGGCCAGATGGTGGCGACGGTGAAGATCATTCCGTTTGCCGTCGCTGCGAGCCTGGTCGATGCGGTGGCCAAGATTTGCGCCGGCGGTGAAATCTTCGCCGTCAACGCCTATCGCCCGGTCAATGTCGGCGTCATCCAGACGACGCTGCCCGGCTTGAAGCCGAGCGTGCTCGACAAGACGCTGCGGGTCACCGAGGCGCGGCTGGCGCGCTCCGGCGGCCGGCTGACTGCGGAGCGGCGCACGCCGCATGACGTGACGCTTGTTGCGGAAGCAGCAAGCGCGCTGGCGCGCGACAACGACATGGTGGTGATCTTCGGCGCCTCGGCGCTGGCCGATTTCGCCGATGTCATCCCTGCCGCGATCGAGAAGGCGGGCGGCAAAGTCATTCGAGCCGGCATGCCGGTCGATCCCGGCAATCTGCTGGTGCTCGGTACGCTCGACGGCAAGCGCGTCATCGGCGCGCCCGGCTGTGCCCGCAGCCCGAAGGAAAACGGTTTCGACTGGGTGCTGGACCGGCTGATCGCCGGGCTTGACGTGACGGCGGGCGACATTGCCGGCATGGGCGTCGGAGGCCTGTTGATGGAAATCCCGTCCAGGCCGCAGCCGCGCGAGCCGCTGCCGTCGCAGTCGGCAAAAGCGGAGCCGAGGGTCGACATCGTGCTTCTCGCCGCCGGGCGCTCCAGCCGCATGGGCGGGCCGAACAAACTGCTGGCGCTGTTCGACGGCAAGCCGCTGGTGCGGCGCACCGCCGAGCGGGCGCTGGGATCGAAAGCGGCCAACGCCATCGTCGTCACCGGCCATCAGCGCGAGCGGGTGCGCTCGGCGCTCTCAGGTCTCGATATCACGCTTGCCCACAATCCGGACTTCGCCGACGGGTTGGCCTCGTCGCTTAAGGCGGGCATCGCGCGGGTCGCGCCCGACGCGGCCGGCGCCATGATCGTGCTCGGCGACATGCCTGGTATCTCGTCTAAGGATCTCGATAGCCTGATCGATGCGTTCCGCCGATCCGGGGGCCGCGCGGTGGTGCGCGCGGCGCATCACGGCAAACGCGGCAACCCGGTGCTGCTGCCGCGGTCGCTCTTTGCCGCCGTCGCGCAGCTCGAAGGCGATACAGGCGCGCGCCATCTGGTCGAGGCCGAAGGGCTCGACGTCATCGATGTCGAAATCGGGCAGGGCGCTTCGATCGACGTCGATACGCGCGAGGCGCTGGAAGGCGCGGGCGGCGTGCTGCAGGATTGACAAACCGAAGCCGAATTTCGCATGGCTTCGGAATGTCTTTGCGCTGCCGAACTTTCCTCACTTTGCTCGCCGCAACAGCTTTTTCGCTCTCTGCCGCCGAGGGCCAGACGTTGTCGCTGAAACCCTTCAAGGACGAGCTTTTCGCTTATCCGGCGACGCTGTCGAGCGGCGACAACGGTGCCTATACGGTGCTCGACTATCGCGAGATGCGCGACATCAATCAGCGCGACGAGGTGCCTGAAAGGCGTGTGCATGCCCAATATATCGACCCCGGCGTGCGCAAGATGCAGCAGGATTTGATGCTGAAGACCGATGTCGGCGATGTCCGGCATGTCGCAGTCGGCAAGACGCAAGGTGCCGCCATCATCGTGCTTTATCTGCACGGGCAGGGCGGCAGCCGCAAGCAGGGCGTCGACGACTTCACCTTTGGCGGCAATTTCAACCGCCTGAAGAATCTGATGGCCGAAAATGGCGGTCTTTATCTTTCGCCGGACTTTCCCGATTTCGGCGACAAGGGCGCCGCCCAAGTCGCGGCTTTGATCGACCACTATGCAGAGACATCGCCCGGCGCGAAAATCTTCGTCGCCTGCGGCTCGATGGGCGGCATTCTCTGCTGGAAGCTGGCCGACCGCAAGGATACTGGCGCCCGCGTCAGTGGGCTGCTGCTGCTCGGCTCGCTCTGGGACCAAAGCTTCTTGACCAGCCCGGCGTTCAAGCGTCGGGTGCCGGTGTTCTTCGGCCAGGGCAGCCGTGACGTGGTTTTCCAGGTTGAGAAGCAGGAAACCTTCTTCCGCTCGATCCTCGCCAAATCGAAGAGCTATCCGACCCGCTTCGTGCGGTTCGAGACCGGCACGCATGGGACGCCGATCCGCATGGTCGATTGGCGCGGCACACTCAACTGGATGCTGACGAAAGCGCCCTGATCAAGGCGGCGTGTTGTAGTCCAGGACGGTCTCGGGATTGATCTCGCCGTCGTAGGACGCATCGACATCATACTGCACCAGCGAGAAATTGCCGTGGCGGAACAGATAGGTGCCGGTCGATGAAGCGTCGCCGACGCCGCGCCATTTGTTCATCGAGGTGATCGTCTTGGTCTTGTCGTCATATTCGGAATTGACCAGCTGGTCGTCGGTCTGGAAGCCGATGATGTGGATGCCCTCGACCTTGCCTTCACTGTTGTTGTTCTCGTAACGGATGTCGAGTTCCGGCGCGGCGAACTGCAACTGCCGGACGCCGGACACATCGTCATAGATGTAATAGACCGCGCTTTCATTGTAGGCGGCCATCGAGCAGAAGAAGCGGAAGAGCCGCGTCTCGCGCTCCGGCTCGTCGGCTCCAGCGTCCTTGTCCTTGTAATGGATCGAGTATGCGTCCGGCTCGCCGGCCGGCTTGCCTTCCGGGTTCTCCTTGTCGCACTGCTCGCCATAGGCGGCGAGGAACGACTTCCTGGCCTGTTCCAGCGCCTCGTCCTTCTTAGGCGGCGGCGGGCCGTCGCCGCAGCTTGTCGGCACGGCATCCTGGAAATCCGAAGTCGACGGCTTCAGGGCGCCCTTGTCGATAAAGATCGGCTGGAACGGCGGTTCCTGGATCTGCGCGTTGACCTGGCGAAGCGTGTAGCAGCCGGCAAAGATCTTGGCTTCGCCCTTCTTGTCGGTGGCCTGGATGGCGACAGGGACGCTGTAGTAGATGCTGCCGGCAGCACCTTCGTCCGATACCGCGCCGGTCTTGACCTCGACCGTGTCGGTGCTGTCGTAGCCTTTAACGAAGGCGTCGAAATCTTTTGCCGGCTTGGTGTCGCCGAAATAACCCCAGGCGCGGGCGAATTCATGCCGGTTGATCGCGCTGTAGAGCGAACGGACAACAGCCTCGGCACTGGACCGGTCGTCGATATAAGCGGCTTCGGCTGCAAGCGCCGACCGGCCGATGCCCGCAAGGGAGAACAAGGCAGTCGCTGCGATAATGGCAGGTCTCATCGGGAATCTCCGCTCGATAACGAAAATACTACCACCGCGATTGCGGCGAGGCGGTGACGGGGGCGCAGGGCTGCTTGAAGAATCGAGCCGGGAAGCGCTAGCTCACGGCCCGCGGCGCTGACGCCGCCTGGGGAGATAACTCACGTGACCATATCCATGTACGATATTTCGGTGGCCGTCTTTTCGGCCCGGCTGAAGGCGCTGGCCAGCGTGCTGTCACTGGCCGAACAGAACGCCGCCGACCGCAAGATCGACCCGCAGGTGTTTCTGACCGCGAGGCTGGCGCCCGACATGTTCGCGCTGACCCGGCAGGTGCAGATCGCCACCGATCATGCCAAGGGCGCGCCGTCGCGACTCGCCGGCCGCGAAGTGCCGAAATACGAGGACAAGGAGTCCACTTTCGAAGAGCTGCACGCCCGAATCGCCAAGACGCTCGATCATCTGGCGACATTCTCGGCCGCCGATCTGGACGGGTCGGAAGAGCGGACGATCGAATTGAGGCTTGCCGGACGCGAGGTCTCAATGGCCGGACTGCAATATCTGCTCAACGCAGCCATGCCGAACTTCTACTTCCACATCACCACGGCATACGACATCCTGCGGCACAATGGCGTGCCGCTGGGCAAGTCGATTTTCCTGGGACGCTGAACACGGAGAGGTTTCCCGGCGCGGCCGAGAACCCTCTTTTTCATCGTTGAATCAGCGTATCGACATCTCGCGGGCGATACGCGGAAAGTCGGCCGGCTTGATGCCGATATCGGCGCGGTCGGCGTTGCTCATCGCGTTCAGCAGCGCGAGCGCCGATCGGTAACGCTGTTGTTCCTGCGGCCGCGGCCGCGCGAACATTTCGGTGAAGAACCCCATATTCCAGCCCCTTGTTTGTCCTCCACACGCCGAGAATATAGGTGATTTGTTACAATTGTGCAGTGCAGCAAGCGCATGGCAGCCATGCCTGGTGAATTTTTTCCGCCAAAATCGCTTCTCTTCTGAAACTTTTGCGGAAACTCGACCGTACGGCACGGTCCTGGCGGGTGGGCTTTTTCCTCGCCACTCTGGCGACCTGCCGGTCGGTATCAAATGCAGCGCGGCTTTGATCTTTCCGGCCGGCGTCTGCAGCTGCAAGCACCCGCAATCGTTAATGTCGTCGGCATTCATTTTTAACGACAGCGATCTATGGTCGACGGCAACAATGAATGCCGTTGCGACAGGAGGAGGCTGAGATCGGCACCGGGAACAAGCTGGATTTCGCTTCGTTGCTCGACGACCTCATCATCGCTTCCGAGGAGGGCGAAGACGGGGGCGCCCGGCCCTCGATTCCATTCGACTATCTGTCGGTGGCGGACGAGCTTCACTCCGGCCGCATCAAGGTCGCCGGCGAAAGCGTCGCCGCCGAGTACCGCGAAGCGGGCGCCGACCTTGCCGCCGAGTTCGCCGCGCTTCTCGACCAGGCCAAGCTGGCTCTCGCTGAGGAAGAGCATCGCCCTGAGGAAGAGCTGGCGCCGATCGACCCTGAATCGATTGCCGGCGAGCTCGGCCTCGATCGCCCTGCGAAGGATACCGATTTCGGCCGCATTCGCCGCAACTTCGCCTTCGCCAACCATCCGGACCGTGTCGCCCCGCATCTGCGTCAGCGCGCCATGATCCGCATGCAAGTGGCCAACATGCTGATCGACGAGGCCAAGCGGCGCGCGCTGGCCGCGGCACGACGCTAACCGGTTTCCGAATTCACGCAAAAGTCGCCAGGACCGGCTTGGAGAAAATCCGGCCTATGCCTTATGCTTGAATTCCTCCCCGCGCAGCCGCGCGCCACCTCCCGCCGGAGACATTTCATGCAAAAACGCCGCCTCGGTCGGACAGACCTCCTTGTTTCGCAAATCTGCCTCGGTTCGATGACCTGGGGCCAGCAGAACACAGAGGCCGAAGGCCATGCCCAGATGGATCTGGCCTTCTCGCGCGGCGTGAATTTCATCGACACCGCCGAGCTTTACCCGATCCCGCCCAAAGCCGAGACGCAAGGGTGGACCGAGAGGATCATCGGCAGTTGGATGAAGACCAAGGGCAACCGCGACAAGGTCATCATCGCCTCGAAAGTGGTCGGCCGCACGGCCAACGCCTGGTTTCGCGGCGACCGGCCATCGAAGCTTGTGCGCGCCGACATTTTCGATGCGGTCGAGAAGTCGCTCGCCAAGCTCCGTACCGATTATATCGATCTCTACCAGATCCATTGGCCGGACCGGGACATTCCCTGGGGTTCGAACCCGACGCGGGTCGGGGCGGTAGCGCGGCGGGCCGATGCTGTCGGAGCGCCGGCGGACGAGACGCCGATCGCCGAGACGCTCGCTGTCTTCGAGGAACTGGTGAAGGCGGGAAAAATCCGCCATTTAGGCCTGTCGAACGAAAGCTCGTGGGGCGTCATGCGTTTCCTTGCCGAGTCCGACAAGGGCGTCGGCCCGCGCGTCGCCTCGCTGCAGAACGCCTACAATCTCGTCAACCGCACCTTCGAGGTGAACCTGGCCGAAGTCTGCCAACGCGAAGAGGTCGCGTTTCTACCTTATTCTCCGCTGGCGCAGGGCTACCTCACTGGCAAATATGATCACGGCGCCCGGCCGCAAGGCTCGCGCACGCAGCTCTTCAATCGCGGCCAGCGCTACGAGACGCCGAATGCGGCGGAAGTGCTGCTCCAATACAGTGAGCTGGCGCGCTCCTTCGGCATGGAGCCGGCGCTCTTCGCCAACGCCTATGTGACGAGCCGGCCTTTTGTAACCGCGAACATCGTCGGCGCCACCAGCGTCGCGCAGCTCGACATGGCGCTGTCTTCGGTCGAGGTCCGCTGGACGGAGGAGATGCAGAAGGCGGTCGATGCCATCCACCAGCGCGTCGGCAACCCTTGCCCGTGACTGGAAATCATTGAGAAGGACGAAGGGATGGAGGCGATGGCAGATTTTCCGATCGAGCTCGTGCGCGGACGGTTTCCAGCACTTTCGCTGACCGACAAGGGCCGCCGTCGCATCTATCTCGACAATCCCGCCGGAACCCAGGTGCCGCAGGCGGTGGCGGATGCGGTCTCGCGCTGCCTGCTAACGACAAACGCCAACCTCGGCGGCTTCTTCGAAACGACGGTCGCGGCGCAGCAGGTGGTCGACGATGCGCATGCGGCGATGGCCGATTTTCTCGGTGCGGCGAGCGTCGAAGAAATCATCATCGGCGCCAATATGACGACGCTGACCTACCACATGTCGCGCACACTCGGCCGGACGATGAAGCCGGGCGACGAGATCATCCTCACCCGCATGGACCACGAGGGCAATGTCTCGCCCTGGCTGCAGCTTGCAGAGGATCTCGGCCTTGTCGTGCGTTTCCTGCCCTTCGACGAGAAAAGCTGGCAGGTCGAGGAAGCGGGGCTGGAGGCGCTGCTTTCGGAAAAGACGCGGCTTGTGGCGCTGAACTATGCCTCGAACCTCACCGGCTCGATCAACCGCGTCAGCGAGCTGACGGCACTCGCCAAGCAGGCCGGGGCGCTGGTCTATGTCGACGCGGTGCAAGTCGCGCCGCACGGGCTGATCGACGTTCAGGCGCTGGGCTGCGATTTCCTGGTCTGCTCGGCCTATAAATTCTTCGGGCCGCATATGGGTATATTGTGGGGCCGCCGCGACGTCATCGATGCGCTGAAACCCTACAAATGCCGCTGCTCGTCCAACCACCTGCCGGAAAGGTTCGAGCTTGGCACGCCGCAGATCGAGCTGATGGCTGGATTGACCGCAGCGGTCGACTACTTCGCCGATCTCGGCGCCGCAGACGGCGAAGGCGGTTCGCGGCGGCAGCGGATAGCGAAGGCCTTCGAAGTGTCGATCGCTTACGAGAACGCGCTCGCCCGGCAGTTGATCGAGGGCCTGTCGGCCATCGATGGCATGACCATTCGCGGCATCACCGACCCGGAACGTTTCGGCGATCGCGTGCCGACAATTTCCTTCACGGTAGAGGGCATCGCGCCGGAAACGATCGTGCGACAGATGAATGCCGAAAACATCTTCCTGTGGTCCGGCCACAACTATGCATGGGAGATCGTCCACCAACTCGGCATTCCGCCGGAGCAGGGCGTCGTGCGCATCGGCATCGCGCATTACAACACGACCGCAGAGATCGACGAGACGCTGGAAAGCGCCCATCGCGTCATTGCAATGCTGAGGCAGCAGCGCGCCTGAACTATCCTTTCTTCCCGCCAAAGCCGGTCAGGAAAGCGGTGAGGTTGTCGGCGAGCGCATCGCAGAGGTAGCCGCCCTCCTGGACGATGACCGTCGGCAGGCCAAGGCCGGCGATCGCCTCGCCGATGCGCGCGAAGCCGGGCGTCGTCACCGAAAGGCCTCCGAACGGATCGCCTTCGAATGCGTCGAGCCCGAGCGCGACAACCAGCGCTTCCGGCGCGAAGGCACGGATGCGCCGGAAGGCTGTTTCCAACCCTTCCAGAAAGGCCGCGTCGCCGGATTTGCGCGGCAGTGGCAGGTTGAGGTTGTAGCCGAGGCCCGCCCCTTCGCCGCGCTCGTCGGCATGGCCCCAGAAGAAGGGATAGAAGCGCACCGGATCGGCATGCAGCGAGACGGTCAAAACATCCGGTCGGGCGTAAAAGATTCCCTGCGTGCCGTTGCCGTGATGCAGGTCGACATCGAGTATGGCGACACGTCCCGCGTCCTTTCTCAGCACCTGCGCGGCGACCGCCGAATTGTTGATGAAGCAGAAGCCGCCCGCCACGTCGGCAAAGGCGTGATGGCCGGGCGGGCGGCAGAGCGCGTAGGCCGCCGTCGCGCCGGCCATCACGGCTTCGGCGGTTTCCACCGCGCTCCAGGCGCTCCAGAGCGCACTGTTCCAGGTCTCTACCGAGATCGGGCAGGCGGTGTCGGCCATATGATAGCCGGCCTGGCCGACCGCCGAGGCCGGGTAGGAGCCGCCGCGGCCGATTGGATGGATGTTCGGGATGACCTCAGCCGAGGCGCCTTCGATGCGTTGCCAGCGCGCGAAGATGTGCTCGAGAAAGTCGAGATATTCGGGCGTATGCACGGCGGCGATCGGCCCAAGGCCATGGTCGTTCGGCCGTTCGATCGTCACACCGGCCGATCTTGCGCCGGCTAGCAATCTCTCGACCCGTTCCGGCTTTTCCGGATTGGGTTGCGGCGCGCCGCTGGAAAGGAAGGCCTTCGGGTCATGGCGCTTCTGTTCCTCGGCATAGAAGGCTTTCATCGTTCGTCCTCCGGCGCGTCGGCAAAGGCAAAAAAGGCCTCGCCGACAATCTTCTGCACCTGCTCGTAGCTCGACCAGCCGATACCGAGCTTTTCATAGAAGGTCTTGGCGGTCTCGTTATCGGTGTCGACGGAGAGCCTGAGATAGACGCCGCCTGCAGTGCGACACTCCTTGGCCACGCGCCGCAACAGCTTCTCACCGATGCGGCGGCCGCGAAAGCGGTCCTCGACATAGAGGTCCTGCACAAAGACCCCGGGCCGGCCCATCCAGGTCGAAAAGATTGGGAAGTGCAGGCAAAGCCCGGCGAATTCGCCGTCGACCTCGGCGACCAAGGTCGAAAAGGCGGGGTTTGCGCCGAAGCCGTAGCGGCGGAGGTCATCCGGTGTCGAGGTGATGTCCTGATGCGCGCCGATGTGGGTGCCGAGGCGCAGCAAGGCGGCATGGATGGTCTCGGCATCCTCGATTTGGCCGGGGCGGAGGATAACTGTGCTCACGACAAATACGGCGCCCGGGCACCCCCCTCTGTCCCGCCGGACATCTCCCCCGCAACGAGGGAGATCAGCAGGTGCACCGACCGCGCTGTTCCTGCAACGTCGGCGATTGGCGAAAGCGACAGGGACATCGGATCTCCCCCGTTGCGGGGGAGATGGCCGGCAGGCCAGAGGCGGGTGCGAAGGATCGCGAACATCTCAGGACGTCTCAAAGCGCCATTTCACCCTCAGCCTGCCACCGGCAGGTCGAGTTCCTCCGCCAGCGCCTCGAGCGAGTCGCCGATGATTGCGATCATCTCGCCGATCTGCTCGCGCGTGATGATCATCGGCGGCGCCACCATGAAATTGTCGCCGTCGACGCCCCCCTTGACCTTGCGGCCATAGATGATCAGGCCGCGCGCATAGGCGTGGTCGAGCAGGCGCTGCGTTGCCTTTTTCGCCGGCGCGATCGGCGTCAGCGCCTCCGGATCGGCGACCATCTCGGCGCCGAGCAGCAAGCCCTTGCCGCGCACGTCGGCGATGAAAGGGAAACGCTTCTGCAACGCCTTCAATTCTGCGATCAGCACATCCTCCATGGTGGCGGCGTTGGCGATGAGATCTAGCCGGTCCATTTCGCTCAGCACCGCAAGGCCTGCCGCACAGGCAAGCGGATTGCCGGCATAGGTGTGGCCGTGCTGGAAGCCGCCGGAGGCGAGCAGCGGCTCGACCAGTCGCATGGGAGCAGCCAGCGCGCCGAGCGGCGCATAGCCGGAGCCCAGCCCTTTCGACAGCGCGACGATGTCCGGCTTGCAGTTCCAATGGTCGCCGCCCAAAAATTTGCCGGTGCGGCCGGCACCGCTCATCACCTCGTCATGGATGAGCAGGATGCCGTAGCGGTCGCATATCTCGCGGATGCGCGGATAGTAGCTGTCGGGCGCGACAAGGGCTGCCGTCGCCGCGCCGCCGACGGGTTCCATGATGAAGGCGAGCACGCTTTCCGGGCCCTCGGCCTGTATCTTGTCTTCGAGCATGTCGGCATAGCGGATGCCGCGCTGCTCCATCGAGAGGTTGTCGCGATCGCGCCAGGCGGCCGGCGCCGGCACCGTCGGCATCACCCGCATCAGCGGCGTAAATGTCTCGGCAAGCGCGTCGTCGCCGGTGATGGCGAGCGAACCCAGCGTGCCACCGTGATAGGACGGGAAGCGGGTGATCACCTTCCAGCGCTTCGGCTGACCGGTGGCGACCGCCCATTGCCGGGCGAGTTTGATGCAGGATTCGGTCGCTTCCGAGCCGCCCGAGACGAAGAAGATGCGGTCCATGCCTTCGGGCAGCTTGTGAGACAGTGCCCGCGCCAGTTCTTCCGCCGGTTCGTTCTCGAAATGAAGCCGATAGGCGAAGGTGGTCTTGTCCATCTGCCGCTTCATGGCGTCGAGCACGTTGCGGTTGGAATGGCCGATATTGGCGACCATCGGTCCGCTTGAACCGTCGATGAAGCGGCGGCCGTCCTTGGTCCAGAAATAGATGCCCTCGGCGCGGTCGACGAGTGGCCGGCGCAGGCTGGAGAGATAGAACAAATGCGACGGCGGCCGCGCTTCGGCTTCAGGCGAGGGCTGCACTTCCGGTGTCGGCATATCAGGACTTTCCGAGATAGCGGTCGAGAACATTCTTGGTGACGCGTTCGACCATCGCGTCCTGCCTTAGCAGGCCGGCGACCCATTCGCAGCTTCCGGCGTGGAAGACTTCGCCCTTGCCGCGCGGGAAATTGACGATCATGCCGTTGCCGCGCTTGACCTTGTCGAGATTGGCGTCGCTGGCCTCGCCGAACAAAGTCTCGGCGGTGAAGCGGCCGTCCTCGTCGGTGAGGAACTGGTCTTCGATCGGAATGTCGGCGCTTTCCTCGACCTGGCTCGCCAGGCCGACGGCCAGCACCTGCAAGCCGTCCGGAGCGCCGCTCTCCGCAGTCGGGTAGGGCAGGCCGCCGCGTATCTCGAAATGGAGCCCGTCGACCTCATAGCCATAGACATGGCTGTCGGCGCCAAGCAGGTCGCCATAATAGATGCCGGTGCCGGCGAAGGCCCAGTGCTCGGGGCGGTAGACCGGGAAGCCGCGCACGCCGCGCGGCGCGCAGCCGCCCCAGCCGGCATAGACGCCACGCGTCGCGTTGAGGCCGAAGGTAGCGCTGCCCGGACGGCCGATCTCCGGTGCTTCCCAGGAATTGGTGGCGCGGGTGATGTCGCCGCCGCGATAGGCCGGGTCTTCGGCCCGTGCCCGGTATTTGTAGCAAACCTGGCGTCGGCCCTCGTCCTCCAGCCTGGTCTGCCACATGAAATTGCCGGCGAAGCGCGCCGCGTGGCCGCCGCGCTCGACATAAGCGTCCACCGCGTCGCGCATCTCCCAGGTCCAGTATTCGTCGTGGCCGACGAAGACGACGCAATCATAGCCGTCGAGGATTTCCGGCGAGAAGTGCAGCTCGTGCTGGCTGGCGAGGTCGACCTGATATCCGGCGCGTTCGGCAAAGCGGAAGAAATGGCTGTCGTAGCTTGCCCAGCCGGAAGACGCGTATTTCTTCGAATGTCCCGTGGCAAAGGCCCATTCCATATGCGGATAACGCGGCACGGTCTTCGGCGGCACAGCGACTTCCAGCGGCACGCGCGGTGCATCCTTGGGCAGCACGACGAAGCCGCGGCACCAAGGGCGCTGCGTGGAGACCATCGTGGCATATTGGTCGCGGTTCGGGCCGGTGATGCCCTGATAGTGGTTGGAGCCGCCCCAGGTGTTATAGGCGAGCCAGGTGCCGGTCGCGGCGATCTGCAGCAGGCGACCAGGCTTGCGGCCGGGCAGGGGCGCGACGATGAAGAGGTGGTGGCTCTCGATCGGCGTGCCGTCTGGCCCTTCAGCCGAAAGCCTGACACGGTAAGCTCCCGACGGCCAGTCATCGCCGATGCGGAATTCGAACGAGGCTTCCCAGCCGCAGCCGTCGACCGAACATTGCTCGGGCGTTTCCTGCCAGCGCGCCGACAGTCCCGACCCATCGAAGACCTTGGTTTCATCGCCGCCGTGGCGGACGATGACAATTCTGAATTGCGGGGCCGTCGAGCTGACGAAAAGCGTCACCGTCTCGCCCGGACGATAGGAAAAGCGGTCGCTGTAGCACCAGATCTCGCCGCTCGAGCCATCCATGCCGGGCCACTCGTAATAATGCCCGCGCACCGCCTCCCGGCGCTGCTCGGGCGTCAGTCCGAAATCGGGAAAGTCGGCGGGCCGTTGCGTCATGGAAAAACCGAAATCAAGAGGTCGCCATTGAGACCGTAGGGCGGCCAAGCGTCAAATGGAAACGATCGGGCCAGCAGGCGCTTGGCCTTATCCGGCAAACGGCTTATTTGATCTTCAGGCGATGTTTGAACGCCGGGAGCCAAGATGCTGCGCGTGCAAAGGGTCAAGGTCGACGACATCTATGTGCCGATGGCGAGGCGCAAGACGCTGCATCCGGAGACGGTACGCCATCTTGCCGAGGATATCCTCGAGAACGGCATGAAGATGCCGATCCAGGTGCGCCACGACGGCAAGCGTCATGTCCTGGTCGAAGGGCTGCACCGGCTGGAAGCCGCCAAATGGCTCGGCGAAACCGAGATCGATGCCTACCTCGTCCAGGCGCGGCGCCACTGACGCCATCCTATCTGTTGCCGTGTCGGCCCGGCATCACCGTGAGCGATCGCGTCCTATCAATGCTTTTTAATTGACGCTGCGATGTTCGCGGCTACCGTGCCGGCCTTACCTGTCAATCGGATCCTTGGACATGGCGAAATACCAGGGCGGATGCCTGTGCGGCGCAGTGCGCTATCGCGCCGAGGCCGAACCAATCAACGAGCGCGTCTGCCATTGCCGGCTGTGCCAGAAGGCGATCGGCGCCGCCTTCAATGCGCGGCTCCTGTTCAGCATCGATGATGTCACGATCCAGGGACCGGTGGCGACAATCAATTCTTCGCCGGACCTCAAGCGCGGTTTCTGCTCGGCCTGCGGCACGACGATGTTTTCGCGACGTGACTCCAGGGGCATTCTCGGCATCACATCCGGCTCGCTCGATGATCCGTCCGCGTTCAAGCCCGACATGCATTTCTGGACCGCTTCGAAGCAGCCCTGGCTGCAGCTGGATGACGGCCTGCCGCAATATGAGGGCGCGCCTCCCGCTTAACCTTCTTCAGCAAGAGAAGGTTAACGCCTGCACAAAGATTTCATCTTCGATTCACGAGATAGCCGGCAAAGCGTCATTGGCGGGCCATCATTGGCTGCCTATCTAAGCGCCACGCGGCAAGGCATCGAGGAGGTGACGGATGAGCGAGAGCAGCAACACCCTGGACGAGCTTTTGAACGACCCGATGATCCAACTCGTGATGGAGCGTGACCGCGTGCGCCCGGCCGAGCTTCGCCTGCTCTTGGAAAAGGCTCGCGACAGGGCTGCCGACGATTCCCGCATCGACCAGCCGGTGCTGCCGCCGGCGCATATCGTGGCCAGAAGCTGCCTGAAGCAATGGCTGTACCGCTAAAGCGCGTCGCGCTGAACTGACGCGCTTTAGGTCTTTCCGATCAGCTCGAATGCGCCGGCAAATAGCTGTAATGACTGCGGAGATAGGCAATTTTGAAGCCGAGCCGGGCGTGGTTGCGGTAGGCCGGACCGTCGCGTTCGGGGCTCGGCGCCTCGATGTCGGCGACGAACAGTCTTGCGCCGGCGGCTATGCCGTCGCGGACCAGCCTTTCGCCAAGCATGGCGTCGAGGTCGAAGCTCGGCGCCATGATGCCAGGCACCGGGGCGTCGATCCCGCTCCAGGCGGCGCCATCCGAGATGAACATTGAACGCACGGCAGCCACGGCGCCATCGCGTTTCAGCATGTAGTGACGCCAGCCCTCGCGGCCGACCAGGGCCATGAGCCAGGGCGAGGTGGGCAGCCTGTACCTCGCATCGATGAAGGAAGCCCATTCGGGAGCGGTCTTGGACGTAACCTCTTCGACCGACAGATCGTCTGCCGGGAACAGCGGCTCGGCAGGCAGCGGCGTTGCGTCGCGAAAAATTCGTTCCCAGCCGCTCTGATGCTGGAGCCCGCGCGCTTCCAGCCAGCAGCGCAGCCGGGAAGGCTCGGTGTGCGGGCTTGTGCAGAACCACGGCCGCAAGATGCCGGCAGCGCGGTAATGCGCCAGCAGCGAATCGAGCTGATCTTCCGTGGCCGGGCCGTCGACGCCGATGTTCTTCACGCAGTTGAAATGGATGAACGGGATCGTCGTGCAGGTGGTCCAGACGAGGTCGCCGTCGCGGGCGATCGACAAGCCGTGCCGCGCGGCGAATTCCGTGGGCGCGGCATCGTAGAGATCGAGCCAGGCATTGACCTCTGCGCGCTCGATGGCGCGGCTCAAATCACGCGAGACCTCCTCGATCCCGATTTCCGGATGGTGCGACACCGGCGGGACGACCGGCTGCAGTTCCGAGAGGGCGGCAGTCGACATGCTAGTCCTCCTCCGATCTGCCTTACAGTGTAAGATTAGCGCATGATAATATGGAAGCGCCTGTTGTCAAGCAGGATAAGCGGCACCTTACAAATCCGTGAATTGGCTTCGCCGTACCATGAGGCTAAGCCTGCCCTTGAGGGGCTTTGCGCATAACAATTCATTTTTCGCCGGGGAAAGGACAGGGATGACGGACGTCTGCACGCAGGGATTGGACACCGGCTTTGTCAGCCTGGGCTACGCCAAGGTGGCGTTTCTCGGCATCGTGCAAGGCATCACCGAACTGCTGCCGATCTCTTCGACGGCGCATATGCGCGTCGTGCCCGCCGTGCTTGGCTGGCAGGACCCGGGCTCGGCCTTTTCTGCGGCTATGCAACTCGCGGCCCTTGCCGCGGTGATCAGCTATTTCTGGAGCGATGTCAGGGAAGTCGCGGTGGGGTCGCTGGCGGCGCTCACGCGCCGCGACTATGCCAACCGCTATTTCCGCCTGGCGATCGGCATCGTGCTTGCCACCGTTCCGATCGTCATCGCCGGCCTTGCGCTATCCAGCGTGCTCAATGCCTGCAACTCGCCGCTGCGCGGGCTGGCCGTGATCGGCTGGGCCTGCATCGCCATGGCTGTGCTGCTTGCGCTGTCGGAAATCTATGCCCGCCACAGGCTGACCCTGGACAAGGTGTCCGTGCTCGACGCCTTGCTCGTCGGCGTGGCCCAGGTCGGCGCGCTCATTCCCGGCGTGTCGCGCTCGGGATCGACGCTGACGGCGGCGCTGGGCCTTGGCTATGCCCGCCCGGAGGCGGCGCGGCTCTCCTTCCTGCTCGGCCTGCCGGCCATCGCGTTGGCCGGCCTGAAGGAGCTTTGGGAACTGCACAAGATTCACCTCGGCGCTTATGGCTGGTCGGTCCTGGCGGTCGGCCTCGTCGTCGCCTCGATTTCCGCCTTCTTCGCCATATGGGGACTGATGCGCGTGCTCGAGCGCTTTTCCGCTTGGCCCTTCGTCATCTATCGCGGCCTGCTCGGCGTCGTGCTGCTGATCGGCGTCGCCGTCGGCTGGCTGAGCTAGAGGCTTTCGCCGAATCCGCTATACCGGCACCTGAACCTTGTTTCGGGTGCGCCTATGGACATTGCAACCCTGCTGCAATCGCTGCCTTTGCTGGCAGCGCTGGTGAAATCGGCGGTGCCGGCAGTGGTCGGTGCGGGGCTGGGGCTCAGCCAATGGGTCGCAGCGCTGCCGCCATGCCGCACTCACACCTTCGAGACCGCGACCTATCTCGTCTGCGAGACGGACCCGAAGCTTTACTCGATCGAGCTGTTCTGGAAGGATCCCGACGGCAAGCTCTACCAGTCGCTGCACAATCTTCGAAGCGCCCAGCAGGCCGCCGGACGCACCATGCTCTTCGGCATCAATGCCGGCATGTACCATCCCAATCTCGCGCCGGTCGGTCTCTATGTCGAGCGCGGGCAGCAGATCGCGTCGGCGAAGATTGGGGCCGGCTCCGGCAATTTCTCGATGCAGCCCAACGGCATCTTCTATCTTAGCGACCGCAAGGCCGGCGTTCGCGCGACGAAGGATTATTTGAAGCGTTCCCCGAAGGTGGACTATGCCACCCAGTCCGGGCCGATGCTGGTGATCGACGGAAAGCTGCATCCGAAATTCCAGGCCGACAGCCCTTCGCGAAAAATCCGCGATGGCGTCGGCGTGCGTGGCGACGGCGTCGTCGTCTTCGCCATCTCGAACGATGTGGTGACTTTCCACGAATTCGCGCGCCTGTTCCGCAACGAACTCGGCTGTCCCAACGCGCTCTTCCTCGACGGCTCGATCTCCAGCCTCTATGCGCCGGCCATTGGCCGCAACGACGATTTCTGGAATCTCGGGCCGATGATCGGCGTGTTCAGGCGCTGAGCAACCGAGAAGCGGTTTGCGTGGAAACAAAGGCGGAGCTTTTATTGTCGGCTTGCCTGGCGAATCGCCCCGCCGAACCAAAGGTAAATTTTGATTCAAACTTTGTTGGTAATTTCTCATTAGGAATGGGGCTCCCGGCGGCGCTGTTCCGGCCCTCGGTCTGTTTTGTTTTGCGTACAGGTCAAGATGCGGATTTTTGGCGTCGTCAGTTTCGTGCTTGCAGGGCTTTGCCTTGCCGGCTGCTCGTCTACCTCGGGCGTCGATGCCTTGCAGATGCCGTCGAACGAGACGACCAGTTCAGTCGTGCGGCCGAGCGCGCCGGTGACGAAGGCAGTGAAGACCGCCGACGCTGCGATGACGGTGGAGACCGTTTCCATGGCGGGCGCCGCGCGCATCAGGCCGCCGGCGTCGCTCCCTGGCGACCAGAATGCTCGTGTTGACGAGGACAACGCGCGTCCAGGGGATGAGAATTCGCGTCCCTTTGGCTTGGCCGAGGAAGAGACGGTGGCATTCCCGGCGCCGGACCTGCCGGATACGGTCGAGCCCCCGGTCGAGGCCGCAGCACTCGTCTCGCCGCCGAAGCGGCTGTCGCGCGCAGCGCCCGCGATGCTGGCTGGCCCTGTTACCCGCTATGCCTTTCGCGATGCCAAACCGATCAATTTCGGGCGCGCCTCGCCCAGGCACCTTGCCGTCCATGGCGTCGACGTGTCGCGCTGGCAGGGCAATATCAACTGGCAAAAGCTGCGCGCCCAGGGCGCCAACTTCGCCTACATCAAGGCGACCGACGGCGGCGACCATCTCGATCCGATGTTCATGAAAAACTGGCGCGGCGCCGATGCCGCCGGGCTGAAGCGCGGCGCCTATCATTTCTTCTACTGGTGCCGCACCGCCGGCGAGCAGGCCGACTGGTTCATCCGCAACGTGCCGCGGGTCCAAGGCGCGCTGCCGCCGGTCATCGATGTCGAGTGGAACGGCGAGTCCTCCTGCAAGCGCCGGCCTTCGCGCCAGAAGGTGCTGGAGAAGATGCAGGTGTTCATGGACAAGCTGGAGCGCCATTACGGCCAGCGGCCCATCATCTACACGTCGCCGGATTTTTATCGCGACAATCTGCGCGGTGCATTTCTCGACTATCCGTTCTGGCTGCGCGCGGTGGCCGCCCATCCGTCAAAGGTCTATCCGGGCCGCAACTGGCTGTTCTGGCAATATTCGGGCTCCGGGCTGTCGCATGGCGTGAGCGGCCGCATCGACCTCAATGTCTTCCACGGCGACGAGCGGCAGTGGCGCAGGTGGCTGGGCGGCGGCGAGGTGGTGGCCGACGCGAATTGAGGCCGTATGCTTCACCCGGCGCGGCGCGGCGATCGACGGCAATTTCAGGATTTCTCTAACCATCGACTCACCGTCTCCCTTAGCGGCGCGGCAACGGCCTTCCGGTAACGTGTTCGTGATCGCGTCTTGGAGGGGTCTATGCGCAAACTGATTGTCACTGCCGCTGTGGTGGCCGCCGTCGGCTACGGATTTTTCAATTCGCACCTGCGCAGCAATACGCCCAACGCCAATGTGGTCGCCTATTCAACCACCGACGAGGCGATGCAGGGCGCCAAGGCCAAGGGCCACTCGACGCTACCCCGCTTCCATGAGTTGATGGCCGCCCGCACGCCTGGCACCTATACGGTCAAGTTCCCGCTGACCCAGAACGGCGCCACCGAGCATATCTGGATGCAGCTTGTGGCTTTCAGCGACGGCCGCTTCGTCGGATTGCTGGCCGACAAGCCGGTCAACGGCAACCAGTACAAGATGGGCGACCGCATGACGGTTGCCGAGGCCGATGTCGAAGACTGGATGATCCGCAACGGCAGCGACGTCTATGGTGGCTACACGGTACGCCAGGCGCTGGCCGACATGCCGAAGGAACAGGCGGCGAAATACGGGATCACGTTCAAGGATTGAGTGGTTCCCCTTCTCCCCTTGTGGGAGAAGGTGTCGCCGAAGGCGACGGATGAGGGGTGCTCCAGCTTGCCGCAGACCTTCGCCAACGTTGGGCACAGCGACAGGATCGCAGCGTCTCACTCCGCTGGAACACCCCTCATCCGTCTCGGCGCTGCGCGCCAATCCACCTTCTCCCACAAGGGGAGAAGGAGAGGGCGCGCGCTACCCCTCGTTGATCATCGCCTCGATGTTGTAACCGTCGGGATCGAGCACGAAGCAGGCGTAGTAGTTCGCCGCGTAGTCCGGACGCGGCCCGGGCTCACCATTGTCCGCGGCACCTGCCTCCAGCGCCGCCCGATAGAACGCATCGACCTCCGCCTTGCTCTTCACCCGGAAGGCAACGTGCAGATGGGTGAGCGGCGGCTGCTCGCCGGCGCGCTGGATCTCGAACAGGCAGCCATTGCCGACATCGAAGGCCCAGAACACGCCCTCCTTGCCGAAGGAGAGGCTGTAGCCCAAGGGCGCAAAAGCCTTTTCGTAGAAGAGCTTGCTCTTCTCGAGGTCGCACACTTCGATGGTGATGTGGTCGATCATGGAAGGTCTTGGACAATCAGGCCAGTGTGGCCGGCCACGATGACGCGGCCGGCTTTGATCTATATTGGCGATGGCTGCATTTGGTTGCAACCAGATACCAGCCATCGGCCTTCAGCTTGCGAATAACTTCGCTGACTGTCAGCCTTGGCGGCATCGGGCCTCAGCTGCACCCGCTCGTCGAACCACACGTGTCGCACTTCTCGCAGGTGCCGTTCCGCACCATGGTGAAGTTGTGGCACTCCGAACATTCGTTGCCGGTGTAACCCTGGAGCAAGGACTGCTGGCGACGGGTGGCGGCTAGCTTCTTGGCCTCGGCGGCCTCGTTGGCGGCGGCGTCGGTGAAGAGCGCCTCGGCGCCGCCGGCGGCCTCGGCTTCCTCTTCCACCATCTCCTCGGCCAGTTCCCTGGCGCGCTCCTCATAGTCGCGCTTGTAGGCAAGGGCCTCGTCGCTTGCCGGCTTCAATGCCAGCACGTTGGAGCCGGCAAAGGCGGTGGGCGCTGCGCGGGCAGGGGCGGTCGTCGGGGCTGAGCCGCCAAAGCCCTTGGGGTCCGAACCGGCAGCCGAGACCAGCTTCACCGGAGAGGCGCCGCGATAGAGGCCCTTGGAGAAGGGCGTCGCCTTGCCTTCGGTGATGCCGCGGCCGAGCGCCGTCTTGTCGAAGTCCGACTGGTCGACATGGGCGAGGTCGTGGCGGCCGAGATAGGACACGGCAAGCTCGCGGAACACGTAGTCGAGGATCGACGTCGCGTTCTTGATCGCGTCGTTGCCCTGCACCATGCCGGCCGGCTCGAACTTGGTGAAGGTGAAGGCCTCGACATATTCGTCGAGTGGCACGCCATATTGCAGGCCGAGCGAGATGGCGATGGCGAAGTTGTTCATCATGGCGCGGAAGGCGGCACCTTCCTTGTGCATGTCGATGAAGATCTCGCCGAGGCGGCCGTCGTCGAACTCGCCGGTCCTGAGATACACCTTGTGGCCGCCGACGACCGCCTTCTGCGTGTAGCCCTTGCGGCGGTTCGGCAGCTTCTCGCGGTCGCGGTAGAGACGCTCGATGACGCGCTCGACGATCTTTTCCGTCACCTGCACGGCGCGCTGCGCGGCGGGCGCCGCAATCAGCTGCTCGACCGCCTCGTCCTCGTCCTCCTCGCCGTCGGCGAGCAGCGAGGCATTGAGCGGCTGCGACAGCTTCGAGCCGTCGCGATAGAGCGCGTTGGCCTTCAGCGCCAGCTTCCAGGACAGCATGTAGGCGTTCTTGGCGTCCTCGACCGTCGCCTCGTTCGGCATGTTGATGGTCTTGGAAATGGCGCCCGAGATGAAGGGCTGCGCCGCCGCCATCATCAGGATGTGGCTCTGGATCGACAGCGAGCGCTTGCCGATCTTGCCGCAGGGGCTGGCGCAGTCGAACACCGGCAGGTGCTCGGCCTTGAGGAACGGTGCCCCTTCGAGCGTCATCGCACCGCAGACATGGATGTTGGCGGCGTCGATGTCCTTCTTGGAGAAGCCCAGCGCCGGCAGCATCTCGAAGGAGAAGTCGGAAAGCTGCTCGTCGGTGAAGCCGAGCGTCTCTTTCACCCAATCGGCGCCGAGCGTCCACTGGTTGAACACGAACTTGATGTCGAAGGCCGACTTCAGCGCCGCATTCAGCGCCGCGATCCTGTCATCGGTGAAGCCCTTGGCCTTCAGCGAAGACGGGTTGATGCCGGGCGCCTGGTTGAGGTTGCCATGGCCGACGGCATAGGCCTCGATCTCGGCGATCTGGCTTTCGGAGTAGCCGAGCGTGCGCAGCGCTTCCGGCACCGCGCGGTTGATGATCTTGAAGTAGCCGCCGCCGGCGAGCTTCTTGAACTTCACCAGCGCGAAGTCGGGCTCGATGCCGGTGGTGTCGCAATCCATGACCAGGCCGATCGTGCCGGTCGGCGCGATGACGGTCGCCTGCGCGTTGCGATAGCCATGCTCCTCGCCGAGCTCGATGGCGCGATCCCAGGCGGCGCGGGCATGCTCGGCCAGCGCCTGCTGCTTCAGGTCGGAGGCGACCAGCGGCACCGGGTTGACGGCGAGCTTCTCGTAGCCGTCCTTGTCGCCATAGGCGGCACGGCGGTGGTTGCGCATGACGCGCAGCATGTTCTGGGCGTTACGGTCATAGTCCGGGAAGGCGCCGAGCTCGGAAGCCATTTCGGCCGAGGTGGCATAGGCGATGCCGGTCATGATGGCGGTGAGCGCGGCGCAGATCGCGCGGCCCTCGTCGGAGTCGTAGGGAATGCCGGACGTCATCAACAGGCCGCCGATGTTGGCGTAGCCGAGGCCGAGCGTGCGGTAGTCGTAGGAGAGCTTGGCGATCTCCTTCGACGGGAACTGCGCCATCATCACCGAGATCTCGAGCACGACGGTCCACAGCCGAACGGTGTGCTCGTAAGCGGCGATGTCGATCGTGCCGTCTTCCTTGCGGTAGGGCAGGAGGTTGATCGAGGCGAGATTGCAGGCCGTGTCGTCGAGGAACATGTATTCCGAGCACGGGTTGGAGGCCCGGATCGCACCGGCGGAGGCGCAGGTGTGCCAGTCGTTCATCGTCGTGTTGAAATGCAGGCCGGGATCGGCGGACGCCCAGGCGGCATAACCGATCTTTTCCCACAGATCCCGCGCCTTCAGCGTCTTCAGCACCTTGCCGTCCTTGCGGGCGGTGAGCTGCCAGTCGCCGTCGGCCTCGACGGCGCGCAGGAAATTGTCCTTCAGCGACACCGAGTTGTTGGAGTTCTGGCCGGAAACGGTGAGATAGGCGTCGGAGTCCCAGTCGGTGTCGTAGGTCTTGAACGACATCGAGGTGTAGCCCTGGCGGGCGAACTGGATGACGCGATAGATGTAGTTCTCCGGCACGGCGTCCTTCTTGGCCGCCTTGATCTCGCGCTTCAGCGCGGTGTTGAGGGCCGGGTCGAAGCAGTCGTCGCCATTGCCTTCGCAATTGACGCAGGCCTTCATGATCGCTTCGAGGTGCTTCTTGACGATCTTCGAGCCGGTCACCAGCGAGGCGACCTTCTGCTCCTCATTGACCTTCCAGTCGATGAAGTCCTCGATGTCGGGATGGTCGGCGTCGACGATGACCATCTTGGCGGCGCGGCGCGTCGTGCCGCCCGACTTGATGGCGCCCGCCGCGCGATCGCCGATCTTGAGGAAGCTCATCAGGCCGGACGAGCGGCCGCCGCCGGACAGCTTCTCGCCTTCGCCGCGCAGCATCGAGAAGTTCGAGCCGGTGCCGGAGCCGTATTTGAACAGGCGCGCCTCACGCACCCACAGGTCCATGATGCCGCCCTCGTTAACGAGGTCGTCCTGAACGCTCTGGATGAAGCAGGCATGCGGCTGCGGATGCTCGTAAGCCGACTTCGACTTGGTCAGCTTGCCGGTGAAGGGGTCGACATAGAAGTGACCCTGGCTCGGCCCGTCGATGCCATAGGCCCAGTGCAGGCCGGTGTTGAACCATTGCGGCGAGTTCGGTGCCACGCGCTGAGTGGCCAGCATATAGGCAAGCTCGTCGCGGAAAGCGCGCGCATCTTCTTCCGACTTGAAGTAACCGCCCTTCCAGCCCCAATAGGTCCAGGTGCCGGACAGCCGGTCGAAGACCTGGCGGGCATCGGTTTCCGAACCATAGCGCTCGGCCTCAGGGAGCTTGGCGAGTTCGGCCTCGTCGGCAACCGAACGCCACAGGAAGGAGGGGACGTCGTTCTCCTCGACCTTCTTCAGGCGCGCCGGGACGCCGGCCTTGCGGAAATATTTTTGGGCCAGGATGTCGGCCGCGACCTGGCTGAACTGCGCCGGCACATCGATGTTATCGAGGCGGAACACCACCGAGCCGTCGGGATTCTTGATCTCCGACAGGGCCTTGCGGAATTCGATCTCCGCGTAAGCTGCCCCTTCTTGACCTTGGTCTGGCTTGGTGAAGCGACGCTCGATGCGCATTGGTCCGGTCCCTTTTGTCTACATATAGCGCTTTTCCCTAGGGATTGCTGCCCCGCCAGGCGAAAAGCACGGTCCGCCGTTTGACGGCATCGCAGGCGACGCCGGCATTCTCCTCGTCGCGGGCAGCACCGTGCAGACAAGCAAACGCCCTTCCAGGCGCTCACCAGGCTGCAGGCCGACCCGCGGGTCCCTCAAAACTGAAACGTTTGTCGATTCCCTCGGAAGAGGGAGGTTCACACTATCTAGGGTCGAGCCTGCCTGCAAACACTAAATATAGTATTAACAGATCATTTTTTCCAGCCCGACAATTCTCCCTTTCGCCCACCCAAGCCCCATCATACCCAACGCTTCCGCCGGCCTCGTGAACGGGCGGAAATGTGGGCAAAACGCACAAAATCCGGGAAAAAAGACCGGCTTCTGAACTCTCCGGTCACGCCCGCAACAGGAGCGCATGGCCTATAAAAAGCGACTCGTTCTGACCCGTCAAGGATTCGTTTTTGTAGGTTTTGTGACCCCAATATGTTGTGTGTCACAAATGTGGATAACGGGGACAGAAAGGCGCATCGAAAAGCCTTTATTTGACGGTCCTTGCGGACGGTTCGTCGGGTTGCCCGGGGCCGGGCCCGACGGGCGGCTTTTCATTTTAGCTGGCTTGCACTATCTGTTGCCCTGCGCGGGGGCGCGTCTTGTCAAGCCTGGAAGCATTCGCTACGCCCCGCTCATGACAGTTACCGTTCGTTTCGCCCCGTCGCCGACCGGCCGCATCCACATCGGCAATGCCCGCACCGCGCTGTTCAACTGGCTTTTCGCCATGAACAACAAGGGCCGCTACATCCAGCGCTTCGACGATACAGACGTTGCCCGTTCGACGCAGGAATTCGCCGATTCAATTCTCTATGACCTGCATTGGCTCGGCATTTTTCCCGACGTTACCGAATACCAGTCGCGTCGCTTTGAAGTCTATGACGCCGCGGTGGAGCGGCTGAAGGCGGCGCGCGTGCTTTATGCCTGCTACGAAACGCCGGAGGAGTTAGACCTGCGCCGCAAGGTGCGCCGCACGCGCGGCCTGCCGCCGGTCTATGGCCGCGAGGCATTGACGCTGACGCCGGAGCAGGTGGCCGAATACGAATCCGACGGGCGCCGGCCGCATTGGCGCTTTCTTTTGCCGAACTTCACCGGCGACCCGCTGCAGCCCGAGCGGACCGAGGTGCACTGGAACGACCTTGTGCGCGGCGAGGAGACCGTCGATCTCGCCTCACTGTCGGACCCGGTCCTGGTGCGTGAGGACGGCACTTATCTCTACACGCTGCCTTCGGTGGTCGACGACATCGAGATGGGCGTCACCCATGTCATACGCGGCGACGACCACGTAACCAACACCGGCGTGCAGATCGCCTTGTTCCAGGCGCTGGGCGCTGAGCCGCCGGTGTTCGGGCACCACAATCTCTTGACCACCGTGTCGGGTGAGGGGCTGTCGAAGCGCACCGGCGCGCTGTCGATCGAAAGCCTGCGCGAGGACGGCATCGAGCCGATGGCTGTCGCCTCACTTGCGGTGCTCGTTGGCACATCGGAGAATGTCACGGCAGCGCACGATCTCAACGAGCTCGGCAGCCATTTCGACCCGGCCGCGACATCCAAGTCTGCCGCCAAGTTCGATCCCGACGAGCTTTTCGTGCTCAATCGCACGCTGATGCACCAAATGCCGTTCGAGGAGGCGCGCGACCGGCTGATTGTGCTTGGCATTTCCGGCGACAGGGCCGAGCCCTTCTGGCTCGCCGTGCGCGGCAATATCGACCGTTTGTCCGACGCTGTCGCCTGGTGGCGAATCCTGAGTGAGGGGCCGCAGGAGCCGGCGGAATTTTCCGGCGAGGACCGTGATTTCCTCCACCAGGCGTTCGACCTGTTGCCGGAAGAGCCTTGGAACGGCACGGTCTGGAAGGATTGGACCGGCAAGATCAGGGAAGCGACGGGCCGCAAGGGCAAGCCGCTGTTCATGCCGCTGCGGCTTGCCCTTACCGGGCGGTCTTCGGGGCCGGAGCTTGCAGATCTATTGCCGCTGATGGGTCGGGAAGGAACGCTGGCCCGACGACCCTGACCTTGCGCTGTTCCGGCGGCAGGGCCGAAACCGGTGACGCCGGCACCTTGGCGGTCAGCTGCTTGATAGCCGCGCGGTCGAGCCCGCCTGCAGCGTTGGCGAGCGTTTCGGGATCGGCGCCAGCATCGAGCTTGGCCGCCGGCGCCGGCACGAGGGTCGTCACCCCGCTGTCCGGCTGCGGCTGCTCCGGATTGGGCGGATTGCCGCCTATGATCGAGAAGTTTTCGGCCTGGGCGTTGCAGCCGCATTGCGGCGGCCGCGAGTAGTTGGCCTGCTTGTAGAGATAGGCCGTCGGCAGCTCGCTGTAAGGACGGCCGGTCGCCGAGGATGTCATGTTGCCGGCGTCATCGTCCATGCCGCGCGTGTAGAAGACCTGCATCTCGGTGCCGGGGCAGCTCGATTCGCAATTCTTCTGATCGCGCTCGAAATCGCCGTAAGAGGCGGCGTTCGACATCGGGAAGAAATAGCCGTCGCAGGTGCGCACGCAGACGGTGCGGAACTCGCCGTTCATCCTCGGCAGGTCCATGCCATCGGGTTGGTTGATCACCCGGCGGATGTTGCGCGCGCCGGGATCGTCTGGCGGAAGCGCTTCAGGCGTGTCGAGCGTAGCGATCTCCTCGTCGCCACGGCCGAAGAGCTGCTCGAACAGATTGCCGCCACCATTGTTGCGGGCGGCCTCCTGGATCGGGGCGCGAGGCGCCTCGACTTCATCATCGCGGCAGCCATTGGCGTCGAGCGCCGCAAGAATGCGGCTGCGGTCGCGCCGCGTGCCGCCGCCGGCCAGCCGCTGGCGCTTGGCCTGCAAGATGTCGAGATTGGCGTTCATGCGCTTTATCGAGACATTGATCGCCGCGCATTGGCTGGCATTGCGCGAAAACAGCGCGAAGCCGCAATTGGCATCACCGGCGCGGCCGCGCGCCTTGGCCAGCTGCTCGCGCTGGCGGGCGATCGCGTCGTCATATTTGCGGATCAGTCCCGGACCGCCGCTACCGCCGCGCGTGGCTGCAAGCTCCGCTTCGAGCTGGTTGCAGGTGCGAGAAGCCGCCTGCGGCTCGGTCACAGCGACAGCCGACGCCGCCAACGCTGCAAACAGCGCAGCAAGGTGCGTCAGCTTCAACCCCTTCATCCGCCTGGAATCCCGATTGCCGGTGGAAGGCTACCGCGTTCGTGGTTAACTGTTCCCTAGCTTTCGACTCAACACAAATCCGCTGGCGCGAGCTCGCACAACCCAGAGCTCACCCTCAACTCAGATCGGGGCGAGCGCCTGCGCCTTGTGCGCCGCCTCGACGACCGCCAGTGCCGTCATGTTGACAACGCCGCGCGAGGTCACCGAAGGCGTCAGGATGTGCGCGGGCTTGTCGGTGCCGAGCAGGATCGGCCCGACATGCAGCGCGTCCATCATGGCACGCAGCGCCGTCAGCGTGATGTTGGCCGAATCGAGGTTCGGGAACACCAGCAGATTGGCTTCCCCTTTCAGCCGCGAATGCGGGTAGACGCGCTGGCGCAGATGCTCGGAAAGAGCCGAGTCGGCATGCATCTCGCCGTCGCACTGCAGCTCCGGCGCGATGCGGGCGAGGATGGCAGCGGCCTCGCGCATCTTGAGCGCGCCGGGCGAATCGCGCGAGCCGAAATCCGAATGCGACAGCAGCGCAGCCTTCGGCTCGATGCCGAAGCGCTGGATTTCTTCCGCCGCCAGCACCGTCATCTCGGCGATCTCCTCCGCCGTCGGATCGACGGAGACATGGGTGTCGGTGAGGAAGATGATGCCGCGCTGCGAGATCAGCATCGACAGCGTCGAGAGATCGCGGTCCTTGATGCCCGGACGCGGCCCGATGATCAGCGTGACATTGCGGAGATGGCGCTCGAAGCGGCCTTCGAGCCCGCAAATCATCGCATCCGCATCGCCGCGCTTCAACGCAAGCGCCGCGATCACCGTGTTGTTGGTGCGCACCATGGTGCGAGCGGCTTCCGTCGTTATACCGCGGCGGCCGGCGAGCTCGATCAGCAGATCGACATAGTGCCGGTAGCGCGGATCGTCCTCCGGATTGATCAGGCCGAAATCGACGCCCGGCCGGATGCGCAGGCCGTAACGCTTCAGCCTCACTTCCACGACATGCGGACGGCCGATCAGGATCGGCTCGGCGATGCCTTCCTCAAGGACCACCTGTGCCGCCCGCAGCACGCGCTCGTCCTCGCCGTCGGCGTAGATGACGCGCTTCGCGCTGGCGGCCTTGGCCGAGGAGAACACCGGTTTCATCACCAGGCCGGAGCGGAAGACGAAGCGGTTGAGCTTGTCGACATAGGCCGCGAAATCGGAGATCGGCCGCGTCGCCACGCCGGTGTCGCAGGCGGCTCTCGCCACCGCCGGCGCGATGCGCAGGATGAGCCGCGGATCGAAGGGCGAGGGGATCAGGAAGTCCGGCCCGAAGACCGGCGTCTCGCCGGAATAGGCGCGGGCGGCGACGTCCGAGGGCTCCTCGCGGGCCAGCGCCGCGATCGCTCTGACCGCGGCCATCTTCATCTCCTCGTTGATGGCGCTCGCCCCGCAATCCAGCGCGCCGCGGAAGATGTAAGGAAAGCAGAGCACGTTATTGACTTGATTGGGAAAATCGGAGCGCCCGGTGCAGATCATGGCGTCGGGCCGTGCCGCGCGCGCCACCTCAGGCATGATCTCCGGCGTCGGGTTGGCGAGCGCCAGGATCAGCGGCTTCGGCGCCATGTGCTGCAGGAGTTCTGGCTTCAGCACGCCTGCGGCGGAGAGGCCGAGAAAGACGTCGGCGCCGGGGATGACATCGGTCAGCGTGCGCGCCTGGGTGTCCTTCACATAAGGGTCTTTCCAGCGGTCCATCTCCTCGACCCGGCCTTTGTAGGCGACGCCGAAACGATCGGTGACCCAGATGTTTTCGACCTTGGCCCCGAGCGAGACCAAAAGGTTGAGGCAGGCGAGCGCCGCAGCGCCCGCGCCGGACGTGACGATCTTGATGTCGGAGATCGATTTGCCGGCGAATTCCAGCCCGTTGAGCACCGCGGCGGCGACGATGATTGCCGTGCCATGCTGGTCGTCATGGAAAACCGGTATGCCCATGCGGGCCTTCAACCGCTCCTCGACCTCGAAGCATTCAGGCGCCTTGATGTCCTCGAGATTGATGCCGCCGAAGGTCGGCTCGAGCGCGGCCACCGTCTCGACCATGCCCTCGATCTCGAGAGCATCAATCTCGATGTCGAAGACGTCGATGCCGGCGAATTTCTTGAACAGCACCGCCTTTCCTTCCATCACCGGCTTGGAGGCGAGCGGGCCGATATTGCCCAGCCCAAGCACCGCCGAGCCGTTGGAGACAACGCCGACGAGGTTGGCGCGCGCCGTGTAGTCGGCGGCGGCCGCCGGATCGTCCCGGATCTCGAGACAAGGAGCGGCAACGCCCGGCGAATAGGCAAGCGCGAGATCCCGCTGGTTGCCCAGCGGCTTGGTCGCCTGGATCTCGAGCTTTCCCGGGGTGGGGTGCTTGTGAAAGAAGAGCGCGGCCTCATCGAGGTCCGATCGGGCCGTTTTCTTGCTCTCGCCGTCCATTCGCGGCCCTCCTGCTTCTTGCTTTCGAGCCTTTTAGCATGCAGCGGCGATTCTTCGCGACGCCAAATGTCGGCCCTGGCATTCACAATGCCGAGGCGAAGATAATCAATGCATTTCAGCCTGTTGGCTCGGAAACTTGCGGCTGATTGACGAAGCTCGTCAGAACGCGCTCACGTAGAGGCCACCGTCGACCGGGATGTTCTGTCCAGTGAGATAGCCGGCATGAACCGAGCACAGGAAGGCGCAGATCTGGCCGAACTCTTCCGGCGTGCCGAGGCGCTTTGCCGGTACGTCGGCGCTGATGCGGGCCTTGCGCGCGACGGCCGCTGCCGGGTCTTCCGGCGTGCCGGCTTCTTGCGGGCCACGCAGCCGGTCGGTGTCTAGCTTGCCGGGCAACAGGCTGTTGATGGTGACGTTGCGGTCGATCACGGTGCGCGCCACGCCGGCAAGGAACGAGGTCAGGCCGGCGCGGGCGCCCGACGACAGGTCGAGGCCCGGGATCGGCACATAGACCGACAGCGAGGTGATGTTGACGATGCGGCCGAAGCCGCGCTTGGCCATGCCGTCGATGACCGCCTGGATCAGCTCGATCGGCGTCACCATGTTCTGCGTCACGCCTTCGAGGATTTTCGCGCGGTCGAGCTCGCGGAAATCGCGAAGCGGCGGGCCGCCATTGTTGTTGACCAGGATGTCGGGGGCGGGGCAGGCGGCAAGCAATGCCTTCTGCACTTCCGGCTTCGAGACGTCGCCCGCGATCTCGATCACCTCGACACCGAATTTTTTGCGGATTTCCTGCGCCGTCTTCGCCAACAGCTCGGCGTTGCGACCGTTTACAACAAGGTCGACGCCGGCTTCGGCCAGCGCAATCGCGCATCCGCGCCCCAGTCCCTTGCTCGAGGCGCAGACGATGGCCTTCTTGCCGCGAATGCCGAGATCCATGGTGATTTCTCCTTTTTCGAGGGCGGCAAGCTAGCGCTTGGGCTGGACCAACCGCAACCGTCATACGGTTGTTGCATGAATCGAGGCATAGCACGCCAAAGAAAGGTGGAAATCGCGATGTCCGGTCCAGAGCCCCGCACTTTTCGCACCATGTTCATTTCCGACGTGCATCTCGGCTCGAAAGCGGCCAAGGCCGATTTCCTGATCGATTTCCTGCGCCACCATGACGCCGATACCATCTACCTGGTCGGCGACATCGTCGACGGCTGGCGCCTGCGGCGCAGCTGGCATTGGCCGCAGAGCCATAACGACGTGGTGCAGAAGTTGCTGCGCAAGGCGCGCAAGGGCGCCTCGATCACCTACATCGCCGGCAACCACGACGAATTCGCCCGCCAGTTCCAGGGCGTGCATTTCGGCGGCATCGTCGTTGCCGACCGCGCCATTCATGAGACCGCCGACGGCAGGCGGCTTCTCGTCATCCATGGCGACCAGTTCGACACTGTGGTGCACAATCAGCGCTGGCTCGCTTACCTCGGCGACTACGCCTATGACACGGCAATGCTGGTCAATCGCCTCGTGACGAGACTGCGCCACCTGCTCGGCCTGCCTTACTGGTCGTTCTCTTCCTGGGCGAAGGTCAAGGTGAAGAAGGCGGTGAACTTCATCGGATCATTCCAGACGGTGCTGTCCGAGGAAGCGCGGCGCTCGCATGTCGACGGCGTGATCTGCGGCCACATCCATCACGCCGCGATCGAAAGCTATGGCGACGTGCAATACATCAACACCGGCGACTGGGTGGAAAGCTGCACCGCGGTGGTCGAGCATTTCGACGGCCGCATGGAGATCCTGACCTGGGCGCATGTGCTGCCCGAAGTTCCGGCCGGCAAGGACGCGCCGGTGCGCGTCGATCTCATCGATCTCAAGGGCAGGGCGGTCAAGGCTGCCTGAGCGCCTTTCCGGCTCCGAGGTTCCTTGTCTTTCAACAGCTTTAGCCAGATCGACTGGTCCAGGCGGTTCCGTCGCGCCTTGCCGCGTGATAGGGATCGAAACGCGTTGCGGGTCGTGGAATGCAGCGTAATTGGATCGATTCATGTCGCTGCCGCCACTTTCGCCTGAGCAACTCGTCAAGCCCGCCCATTTCGAACTGCGCATGAGCCTGATCTTCGCGACATTGTTCGTGTCGCAGGGGACCCATCTGCCCTATTTTCCGCTCTGGCTGGAGGCGAAAGACTTCCACGCCGAACAGATCGCCGTCATCCTGGCCGCGCCGATGTTCCTGCGCGTCGTGACGACGCCGATGCTCACCGCGTTTGCCGACCGGGCGAAGGACCGCGCCAATGTCTATATCGCGCTGGTCGCGGCGACGATGGTAATTTCGGCCGGCTATTTCCTGCCGGCCACCTATGCGGGCGTGCTGGCCATCTCGCTCTTGCTTTCGATCCCCTGGACGCCGCATTCGCCGATGGCCGATTCGCTGGCTCTGTCGGGCGTCCGCCGCTTCGGCTCCAACTACACCGCCATGCGCAAATGGGGTTCGATCTCCTATTTCTGCGCCAATATAATCGGCGGCTTCATCCTGGCGGCCACCGGCCCCCAAGCAGTTCCGGCGATCATCTTTGTGGCCCTTGCCGCAGCGCTTGCCGCGGGTTTGTGGGCGCCGCGGATGGGCAAGCCTCGCAAGGCGTCGCCGCTGTCGGCGACCGACATTCAGCATTCGGCGCCAAGCCTCTTCAACGCCTATTTCCTCTATTTCACGCTCGGCGTCGGCATCATCACCGCTAGCCACGCCTTTCTTTACGGCTTCGTGTCGATCTACTGGAAGTCGATCGGCATCAGCGATTCCGTCGTCGGCCTGCTGTGGGCCTGGGGCGTGGTTGCCGAGGTCTGCATGTTCTTGTTCTTCAACCGCATTTTCGCCTCGGTTTCCGTCGTCAGGGTGATGGTGATCGCCGGCATCGGCTCGATCCTGCGATGGGCCGCCTTTCCGCTGGTCTGGCCGCTGGGGCTCGGCGTCGTCGGCTTCTTCGGCGTCCAGACGCTGCATGCGGTTTCGGTGGCGATGGTGCTGATCGGCCTGCAGAAGATGATCGGCGAAACGGTTTCCGAAGAGCGCACGGGCGCCGCGCAAGGCATCGCCTATTTCTTCAACGGCTTCTTCATGGCCGCGGTCACGCTGGTCTCCGGCCCGCTCTACGATCATCTTGGCGTCGACGGGTTCCTGGCGATGATCCCGATCGCGATCATCGGCCTCGCGCTGATCGGGCTTGCCGCGCGGTCAGCCCCACAGCGCCGGCTGAGGCGGTGAGACCAGCGAGCCCTTGTAGACGAGACCCGGTTCGCGGTCGTGCGCCAAGAGCAGCGGCCCGTCGAGGTCGACGAAATCGGCGCCTTGAGCCAACAGCACTGCCGGCGCCATGGCGAGCGACGTGCCGACCATGCAGCCGACCATGATGCCGAAACCCAGCTCCCGGGCACGGTCGCGAAGGATCAGCGCTTCGGTCAGTCCGCCAGTTTTGTCGAGCTTGATGTTGACGACGTCATAGAGGCCGACCAGCGCTTCGAGGTTCTTCGCCTCGTGCACGCTTTCGTCGGCGCAGATCGGCACGGGATGCGCGATTTCGCGCAAGATGCCATCACGGCCGGCCGGCAGCGGCTGCTCGATCACCACTATGCCGTGCTCGGCTGCGAATGCGAGATTCTCGACGATGTTGTTATCGGTCCAGCCCTCGTTGGCGTCGAGTATGATGCGGCTTTGCGGGGCGGCTTGCGTCACGGCGCGAATCCTTGCCGCGTCGTTGTCGCCGCCGATCTTGACCTTGAGCAGCGGCCGCGAGGCAGCGGCGCGGGCCTGCGCCGCCATCGCCTCAGGTTCGGCGAGCGACAGCGTGTAGGCGGTTTCCAGCGCCTTCGGCGAAACGACCCCGATCGCGTCCGCCACCGGCCTGGCGCTCAGCTTGGCTTCGAGATCCCACAAGGCGCAGTCGATGGCATTGCGGGCCGCGCCCGCCGGCATGGCCGCGAGCAAGGCGGTGCGGCCGATGCCGTCGATGATCGGGCCGCGCATCGCCTCGATTGCGGCGCGCACGCCTTCCATCGTCTCGCCGTAGCGCCTGTAGGGCACGCATTCGCCGCGCCCGACATGTCCGTTGTCGGCGATCGTCACGGTGATGACTTCGGCCTCGGTTTTCGAGCCGCGCGAGATGGTGAAGGTGCCCGCGATAGGGAATCGCTCCGCCTCGACCGAAATGACACGCGCCATATTTTTTCTTCTCCGGCTGTGCGACCCGGTCTTCCGGCAAATCGACACGCCAGTCCCGTCACGCTAAACAGGACGCCATGTTGACCATCCGCAAACGCGATGCAAGCCGCACGCCCGCCGGTGATGCCAATCACCAGCCGCGCATTGCCGTCGGCCAGGAAGGCGACGTGCTCGGCTGCGCTTTTTCGGGTGTCTGGACGACGCGGACCGTGGCATCGGTCGATGCAGAGATGCGCAAGATCGAAAACCGCAACAGCGCCAAGAAGCTGATGCTCGACCTTTCGCAGATCGAGAAGATGGACACGGCCGGCGCCTGGCTGATCGATCGGCTGGCGAGCGCTTACGAGAAGAGAGGCGTCGAAGTCCATGTGCAGGGGCAGAGCGAGATCGCCTCAATCCTGCTCGGCGCGGTCGGCGACGCGGTGCGACGCGAACCCGAATCAGGGCCGGCCGGACCGCCCAACATCATCCTGCGCGCGCTGGAGCTGGTCGGCCGCCGCGTCTACGAGATGCGCGATGATTTTCTGGCCTCGATGAACATCCTCGGCGCCACCATCCGCGGCGCGCAGATGAAGCTCGGCCGAGGCCATGCCGTCAATCCGGCAGCAATCTTCAACCAGATCGACCGTATGGGCGTCGGCGCCATTCCCGTGGTGGTGCTGATGTCGGCCATCGTCGGCGCCATCGTCGCCCAGCAAGGCGCTTATCAGCTTAGCTATTTCGGTGCCGACATTTTCGTTGTCGACCTCGTCGGCGTGCTGATCCTGCGCGAGCTTGGCGTGCTGATGACCGCGATCATGCTGGCCGGCCGCTCGGGCAGCGCCATCACCGCCGAGATCGGCTCGATGAAGATGCGCGAGGAGGTCGACGCGCTGAAGGTGATCGGGTTGAACCCGATCGGCGTGCTGGTGTTTCCGCGGCTCGTCGCCTTGGTGATTGCGCTGCCGTGCTTGACGATCATCGCGAATTTCGCCGCGCTCGGCGGCGGCATCATCGCCGCCTGGCTCTATTCCGACATTCCACCGGCGGCATTTATCGATCGGCTGCGGGTCGCCATCGACCTCAGCACCATTTTTGCCGGGCTGATCAAGGCGCCGTTCATGGCCATGATCATCGGCACCATCGCTTCGGTCGAGGGCATGAAGGTCGGCGGCAGCGCCGAATCGCTCGGCCAGCACGTGACCGCGTCGGTGGTGAAGTCGATCTTCGTCGTCATCATCCTCGACGGGCTTTTCGCCATGTTCTACGCATCGATCGGGTTTTGAGATGGCGGTTGCAAGCGGCAACGGGGTCAACACGGCGCAGAACGCGGACGAGAGCGAGATCGTGCTTTCGGTCCGTGACGTCACGGTTGCCATCGAAGACAAGCTGATCCTCGACAAGCTTTCGCTTGACATCGAGCGCGGCGAGATCCTGGGGTTCGTCGGCGCCTCGGGCGCCGGCAAGTCGGTGTTGCTGCGCACCATCCTCGGGCTTATGCCGAAGCAATCGGGAACCATCAGGCTGTTCGGCGTCGACGTCGACAAGGCAAGCGAGATCGAGCGCCTGCGCATCGACATGCGGCTTGGCGTCCTGTTCCAGCACGGCGCGCTGTTTTCGGCGCTGACGGTGCTGGAAAACGTGCAGGTGCCGATGCGCGAGTATCTCGACCTGCCGAAGAAGCTGATGGACGAGCTCGCCATGCTCAAGATCGAGCTGGTCGGGCTGCCGCCGGACGCAGCGCAGAAATTCCCCTCCGAGCTGTCGGGCGGCATGATCAAGCGCGCGGCGTTGGCTCGCGCGCTGGCGCTCGATCCGGACATCGTCTTCCTCGACGAGCCGACCTCGGGCCTCGATCCGATCAGCGCGGCCGAATTCGACGAATTGGTCGTCAAGTTGCGCGATACGATGGATTTGACGGTCTACATGGTCACGCACGACCTCGACACGCTGTTCACCGCCTGCGACCACGTGGCGGTGCTCGGCAAGAAGAGGGTGCTGGTCGAAGGCACGATCGACGACATGCTGAAAAGCGAGGAGCCGTGGGTAAAATCCTATTTCCGCGGAAAACGCGCCCGACAACTTGATCTTGCGGCTCGCGCATAGCCATAAGTGAGGTAATGGAAACCAGAGCCAACTACGTCATTGTCGGCATTTTCACGCTGGCCGCGATCCTCGCGGCCTTCGCCTTCGTCTACTGGACGGCCGCGATCGGCGAGCGTGGCGAGACGACGCTGTTGCGCGTGCGCATCCCGGGCTCGGCTTCGGGCCTTGGCCGCGGCAGCTTCGTGCTGTTCAACGGCGTCAAGGTGGGCGACGTCAAACGGGTCTATATCGATGTCGACAACCCGACGGTCGCCATCGCCGATACCGAGATCGACCGCATGACGCCGATCACCAAGTCGACGCAGGCCGATATCGGGCTCGCCGGCCTCACCGGCCAGGCCAATATCGAGCTGAAAGGCGCCGATCCCAAGGAAGTGAAGCTGCTCGACCAGGCCGAGAAAGAAGGCAGGGTTCCGGAGATCGTCGCCAATCCGTCGGCCGTGACCAACCTGCTGCAGACGGCGCAGAACATCTTCACCCGTGCCGACAAGGTGCTTTCCGAGCTGGAAGGCTTCACCAAGGATGTTCGCGGACCGCTGACGCAGACAGTCAAGAACGTCGAGACCTTCTCCAACGCGCTGGCCAAGAATTCGGACGGCATCGATAAATTCCTGTCCGCCGTGAGCTCGCTTTCGGAGCAATTGCAAAATGTGTCGGGCCGACTCGACAGCACGCTGAAGGCGGCCGAGGGCCTGCTCAATTCGGTCGACAAGGACCGGATCAAGAGCATCGTCGCCAATGTCGACACGGTCACCGCGAACCTCAAGGAAACCAGCGGGCAGTTGGACGACGTGCTGAAGAACGTCGATGCCGCGGTGGGGTCGGTCAACGACTTCGCCAAGCAGACGCAAGGGACGCTCGCCAAGGTCAACGGCGTTCTCGATGGGATAGATCCGGCGGATGTCCGTACGGCGCTCGCCAACATCCAGAAGGCAAGCGACAGCGCCAACAAGGCGGCCGCCGACATCGCCAAGGTCACCGACAAGATCGCCAACCGCTCCGACGACATCAACGATACGATCAAGAATGCCCGCCAGCTTGCGCAGCGCCTCAACGACGCGTCCGTGCGCGTCGACGGAATTCTCGAGAAGGTCGACAAGCTTCTCGGGTCCGGTGAAGCCAATGGCGTGATGGCCGATGCTCGGGCGACGCTGAAATCCTTCAAGCAGGTTGCCGATACGCTGAACTCTCGGCTGGGCACTATCGTCGACAATCTGTCGCGCTTCTCCGGCCAGGGGCTGCAGGATGTCGAGGCGCTGGTCCAGGCCAGCCGGCGCTCGATCAGCCGAATCGAGGAAGCGGTGACAGATCTCAGCCGAAACCCGCAGCGCATACTGACGGGCGGCGAGGGGGAGGTCCGTCAGTTTGACGGCAGGGCACGGCGTTGACTTCCGCTGCTGCGAACGCCAAGAAGATGGATTGCAGCTGTAAGTTGATCGTCAGATCCGGGGACAGTGGGGATCGCGCGTGAAGTCAGTGAGAGGGTTGAAGTCCGTTGCTGCCGCGACGCTCGTGTTCACGCTTGCAGGCTGCGCGGTACTGGGGGGCAGGCCGGCGCCGCTCGACACGTTCGAGCTTTCCGCGCCTTCGCTCGACATGCGAGGCCACAGCCGCCGCCAGATCCTGATCGCCCAACCCTCGGCGCTGAAGGCGCTGGACAGCCAGAACATCGTGATCAGGCCGTCCGACCAGTCGATCCAGTTCCTCAAGGGCGCGCAATGGGCGGACCGCCTGCCGCTGATCGTGCAGGCAAGGCTCGCCGAGACTTTTCAGCGCTCCGGCAGCTTTGCCGGTGTCGGCAAGCCGGGCGAGGGTCTGGCGATCGACTACCAGATCATCGTCGAGGTGCGGTCCTTCGAAGTCCGGGTCAATGGGGGCGAACATGCCGATGTGGACCTGTTCGTGCGCATCCTCAACGATCGCAATGGCGAGGTGCGCGCCTCGAAGGACTTCACGGCCAGCGCACCGGTCTCGGGCGGCGGAAACGCCGCTTATGTCGGTGCCCTGGACAACGCGTTCGGCCAAGCGGCGAAGGACATCGTGCGCTGGACCGATTCGGTGATCTGAACGAATGCGCGTGCCTGTGCGGTGCCGCGCAAGCTACAAACACTCGAAGACGTCTGCCTGCAATTTTTCGGATTTCAACAGATGTTGCAGGGTGTAGGTCAGCGATAGCGCATCGTCGAGCGCGTCGTGTGCCCGCAACGGAACGTGGTCGACGCCATAGTAGTCCGCCAGCTTGTTGCTGGGTGTCCTCGCCAAATCTTCGATCGGCATCCCTGCCGCTAGCAGCAGCTTGACTGCATTGTCGAACCGGTTGGCTGGTATGGAAACGGGAATGCCGGCGACATAACAACTGATCGCGACCATGTTCAGCTCGTCCTTGCCCCAGGACCAAAAGCGCGCACCGTCGGAGAACCGGTCGATGTCGGCAAGAGCTTCTGCCAATCCGACTCCCTCGGTCTCCAGGGTTTCTTCAGTGATGCCGGTGAGCTGGGTGAAAAACGGATCGAGCGCGTATCCCCGGCCGAATCGGTCAATCGGTTGCACATAGGCGCGGTGCGTGCCTAATAGGGGAAACTCCCCAAGTCCGAGCTTTACTGCGCCGACCTGGGCTATGACCGGATCGGGATCATGAGCCGCGCACCAAAATCTGCGTTGCGAGCCTTCGAGGCAAAGAAATTCGCAGTCGAAGATTATCGCTGTCTTCAAGGCCTTCCCGCCAATTCGAAGATGGGACCTGCGTCAAACTAAAAGTAGATTCTAAAATGAAGAAGCGGAGCAATGGCCCCGCTTCAGTGTCTGACAGGTGCCCCGCTCAGTGCAGGCGGCCGCTGGCGTGGGCCAGCATCGTGTAGACCTTGCCGGTGTCCGACGTGAGATAGGTTTGCGCCATGATGTTGTCGCGGTCGTTGCGCGATACGTCCTTGAGCAGCTTCTCGAAATCGTCGCAGTAGCGGTCGACGGCGGCGCGGAACTCGGCCTCGGCCTGATACTTGCGGCGGATCTCGTCGAAGGTCTGCTGGCCCTTCAGCGTGTAGAGCCGGCGCGTGAACACGTCGCGCTCGCCGCGGCGGTAGCGGTTCCACAGCTCGATCGAGGCGTCATGGTCGATGGCGCGGGCGATGTCGACGGACAGCGAGTTCAGCGATTCCATGACATGCAGCGGCGAACGCTGGGCAGGGGTCGCGCGCGGTGCTTCGGCGGGCGTCGCCGGCTTCAGCTCTTCCTCGCGCGAGGCGTTGGTCAGGAGATCGCGCACCCAGCCGCCCTGCTGCGTGCGGCCGTTCGGATCGCGGCGCGGCGCTTCCGCCGGGCGCTCGAGATCGAGGGTGCCGCGCAGCGTCGTCTCGCCGATCGGTGCCTGCGGCGCCGGGCGCTCCGGCTGAAGC
>NZ_LYTM01000014.1:0-121365 GCF_001672445.1 Mesorhizobium sp. WSM3873
CTTCCACGATGCCGCCGACATTCTGGACACCCGACCAAGCCTCGGCCGAGTTCATTTCGATCTTGATGCCATAGGCCTGCTCCAGGTCCCAGAGCACGTCCGCTAACCCCAGTGAATCGATGCCGAGGCCAGTCAGTTCCGTCGTAGTCGTTATTTCGCCGACGGATAGCTTGGGCCCCTCACCATTCTCTGACTCGACGCGTTTCTTTATAATGGCAATGATTTCCGTCGTGAGTTGATCACTCATTTCCGTCCCTTTCCATTTCAGCTATTTTGACGTGGGCGGCCCTACTTCCCTGAGCGCGCCGCGTGGCGAAATGCCATTAAGGCTTGTGCAACCGACAAAGCCCGATGCTTATCAAAGCCGGATGAGTTCCGGCGGTGGCGCCGGGTTCGAGGACGAGGAAGATCGCCGGAAATGGGGATTGAGACCGTCGTCAAAGTCAGCGTCGGCGCACCACTTGGCCCGCTTCATAGCTCCGGGCCGTTTCGCTCGATGAGGGTGCCGGAGGGCCACTCGTCCATCGAGCGTCCAATCGGCGAAACCAAGACGAGGACGTCCTCCAGGCGTGTAGGCGGAAGGTCGGGCCGCATATCTGCGCGAGTGGAACGTACGCGAACACCCGATATGAGCGTCCATGTGCCATCTCTGCAGAGCCTCTCAACATGGGTGCGCATTGCGTGCCGAAAAGTGCCGAAAGCGAATGGAACTCCCATCTGCTGCAGCACTGGATGCATGGTCCGCATTGAAAAGCTGATTCCGAGACGCTCAAGATCCGGACGAACCGCGTACAGTCCCAACTCAGCCACTAAAAGGTCGACCTCGCCAACCTTGATGAAACGGCGTATTATGGCTATGTGTCCTGCTATACCCTGCGCGTCGCTGGCGATTAAGCGGACTTCCGGCCTCGCGCCGCCCCAACTGCGGCCACCTTCGAAAGGCTTAGCGTTGAAGGCCCCAGTTTGCCCATATGTCTTTCGGAAGAAGTCGGAGAGTTCGACATGGTCGGCCAGTTGCAGGTCGTTTTCCCAGCGCAACCTCCACTGCACGGCAGAGTACATGAAAAAATATCTCCCTTGGGCTATCCTTGGGGCGTTCGTCACGCCATAGAAGCGGCTATTGTCCGTTGGTCAGGTGCTTTCCATGCAAGATTTTGAAAGTCTGATAAAATTGTTTGTTTCGATGGAGAGCATCCACACTATGGATAGCTGAAGGCATGCCATTCACGTGGCTTGCCTCGTTCCCACCGGAGGCTTCAATAGGGATTGCGCTTTACAAGAAGAAAAGGCGCTGACTGTACCAGCTCCAAACGTCATCGGCCACGCAGGGATCCCGTAGAACGGGGAGGCGAGTGGAGAAGCAGGTACGTCATCAAGAAGCAGGCTGAATAGCTCGCCAACAACCGCGTCCTAACGCAGCTGAAGAAATCCCTATCCGTATGACCGCGAATGCTAGGATCATTCGTCTTTCGCCAACATTTAGAATGAGAAGATTTGTGGTGCACCATCTCATTCCCTGGCTCCGTCTTGAGAGCTTGACGATATTGCACCTGTGCGGCGTGATGCCGCCCCTCCATGTTCAAGATTACGCCCTTCGCGTTCAATGCACGCAAGTTCCATGGAGAAGCAACTAAGATGCTGTCCATGACCTGAAGCGCGTCATGCTGCAGCAGCCGCGCCACCAAGGCATTCGTAAGGCGGATCGCCGCATCGACATCGTCCAGGTGCTGCTTCAGTTCATCCCGCAGAGCCCGCTCTTGAGCATCCTGACTGACCGCGCGCAGTATGCGTTCGCGCATGGCCAAAACAATTTGATTGTCGCTGAGCTATGAACGTGTCGCCCGATTGAGATTATCCTGCCGGGAGCCCAGTGAACTGTTCACGCCAGTCGGACGATCATGGGCAAACATAAGGACCATCGTGAGCCACGCCGGCATCGCCATGACGATGACAAGGTTTTTTGCGGAACGGTCTTCCGAGGCAAGCTACTTTCTGCGTTCGTCGACCGTAACCGCACCCGCTGTCGAGGCCGACGTGATCTGGTTCAACACCCGCAAGGGTTTTGGCTTTGTCAAATTGCCGGAGGCCATCGAGGCCTGTCTGCACATCCGGGTGCTGGAGGCAGACGGGAGCTGCGGTGTTTCCGAGGCAACGCGTCTCAAGGTCACAACGGAAAAAAGTCCAAGAGGTCACCAGGTCTCGCAAGTGCTGGAGGTCGGTAATCAGACCGCGAAAACGCAGCGACATACGCGTTGCGCTGAAGAGCCCGCCGCCGGGACGAGTCCCCAGTTGCAGAGCGAGGGCGCGGTCAACTGGTACAATTCCCAAAAGGGCTTCGGCTTCATTGCTCCTGAAAACGGTGAGAAGGACATCTTCGTTCATGCTACCGCGCTGACCCGATCAGGATTAGGCATGCTGATGGAGGGGCAGAAGGTGTTTGTCCAATGCGGGCAGGGCAAGAAAGGCCCCGAAGTTCGGAGCATCCGCCTTGCTTACAGCCAATGCGTTGGCCCAAGACCGAATTCGCGCCTTAGACAAAGAAAAAGCCCGCTGCCGGGAGGAGGTGGCAGCGGGCTCGATTTCGAATGAGACACGGGAGGAGGTGCGCCCCATTCAGCGTCGGCACCACATCTGGGAGGAGTAGATGGCCGACACCATGATCACGGATAGCCGCGGATATTGCAATGCACAAATTATATCTCGCAGGTGCGAAATGATGCCGCAACCGCTTAGTCGATCCTCAAAAATGCGGTCAGGCAGCGGCTTTCTTACGGGCACGCTTGGCAGGGGCCGGCGCACCTGGTTCCTTCGGCTTGCGGCCCAGACCCATGGTCTTGGCCAATGCCGAGCGCGCGGCAGCGTAGTTCGGCGCCACCATGGGATAGTCCGCCGGCAGCCCCCATTTCGCGCGATATTCGGCGGGGGTAAGGCCATAGTGGGTAGCCAGGTGACGCTTGAGCGACTTGAACTTCTTACCGTCCTCAAGGCTGACAATGTAATCGGGTGTAACCGATTTTCTGATCGGTACGGCAGGGCTGAGAGCTTCCGGCCTTTCTGGTGCGGCACCACCGGAAGTGGCTTTCAATGCGATGTGGATCTGGCCAATCAGCCCAGGCAGTTCACCGACCGGAACCGGATTATTCGAGACATAGGCTGAGACGACATGGGCGGTGAGTTCGATGAGGTTGTCAGCTTTGCTCTCAGTTTCTTCGGTCATGAAAACGCTCCCGGGCTTAGACTAGGCGGTGGAGAATCAATTCATAGCTTAATAGTGACGACCGCCTTTGATGGCAACCAAGCCATTGCACGATCTGTTGGCGGATCGCTACACACCCGGCCGCAGTCGCAGGATATTCCTTCTTCAACAGTCATCGTCCTGACAACACCGCTGTGCCATGGTTGGGCCGCGTCGATGCGGCGCCTCTTCACGCAAATTGGTTATTCGGATAGTTCGGAGAAACGAATGAACGGTAAGGCTTTCCGCAACCCCCTTTTCGTGAAGCGCGCAACGCACATCATCCAAGAGATTGCCGGTCTTGCGGATGCGATCGATTTTCTCAATGAATGGCCGGAAGAACGCAGAGACGTGATCCACGAAGCCGCCCTGAGGGCGTGCTACGATGCATACGATGGACGCAAGCCGGTAAGCACGGCGCGCAATGCCTTTTTCGGCTTTGCGAAGCGTGTCGCCATATTGGAAGATCCAACCTCCGCGATGCAGTGGATCGCCGCCTGCAGATCGGGCGGTGGAAAAGTGCAGGTGTAGACTTCGACGACATGTTTGAGACTGGCGCGAGGCGCGTCAAAGTGTGCAGTATGTTCAAGTTCCACAGCTAGACCACGCGAATGAGAAGCAGTTCCTCACCACCGACTACAAAAGCGCAGATTGCACGCAAGCTGACCATGGCCAGAGGCACCTCATGTCGATCGCTTGCCCGCCAAAGGCCAGCCTCAGTGGTGCAGGGTGCATCGGTCGCGTTCGACTGAGTAAACAAGTATGACCCGGGCGGTTTGCCGCATAGTGGCTGTGGAGGAGGGGGGATGACCGGGTTGATCAGATTTGAGAGGCCAGTCGTTGTTCAGGTCAGCCGCCGCAGCTCAGAGCGTATCGTGTTCGATGTCAACGACGCGGCCGCTATCTTGCTGCGGGATCTGCATCATGAGACCGATAAACGCAGAATAGCGATGGACGCCTGTCTGCAGGTGTTACGCGGTAAGACCCATGCGCCAGCCGCTCGACGAGCTTTCGTCGCAGCCGCGCTCGAAGCCCGCATTCTACGCAACGATTGAGATTTATGACGCTGCTCATGGATTTCGCCCATCTGCGCATCGCTATTTGGCGCGGTCCGAACACCGCTGCCGGCAATCCGCCAGGAGCAAGCCAACCCCGCACTTTCCGCGATGGCTTTCCCGATCGCGCGTCGGATCTCCCACTATCAAAACACAAGGGGTCCGCCAGCCAAGCTGCGGCCGCTCGGCTCGCCTGCGGCGGTTGGAGACAGAGGCAGACGGGCCATTGCGCGGGAGTTGGTCCGCTGCAGATGGCAGAGCGCGATGCCGCGTCAATAGTTTCCACAAGGGCTGTTTGAACGTTCCCCAGGTTAGTGCTGCATCCGGTTTCCCGGAACACGCTCCGCGGACCGGCGCCGCGTGATCGCCGACGCCTCTCCCGATGGTCGGGAACGGGGCTTCGGCGATCATGATCGGAAAGATGATAGTGATACTGGACTATCCCGATACCAAATAATCCGAAAATGACTGGCGGTGAGCCGTCTGTTTTCTGGCCGGCTCATTTGAGGGCCGGCCTCCTTCGATCGCCCGCCAACGCCCGCCTTTGGAACAGCTGGCGTGGACGCGCCATAACAATGCCCCGACCAGACCGAGCTTGCCGAGGCGCTTCGTCCGCGGCAGCTCGATTTCTTTGGGTGAGCCGGATAGACTCAAACCTCCTTCGCCCGGGGTGCAGCGTCGCTGCTCACCGCCGGCGAGTGTCACCCGGCCCTTACGCCGTCTGCGCTTTTTCCCGAATTGCGCGTGCCGCAGCCACCATGTTCGCCAGGGCAGGGCGGACCTCCTCCCATCTGCGCGTTTTGAGGCCGCAGTCGGGATTCACCCACAGTTGGCCGTCCAACAATCGATCACGCGCCAGCATGATGAGGTTGGAAATTTCGCCCACTTCCGGGACCCGCGGCGAGTGAATGTCATAGACGCCAGGACCGATGTCGTTCGGATACTTGAAGGTTCGAAGCGTATCGAGCAGTTCCATCTGCGAGCGCGAGGTTTCAATGGAGATTACATCGGCATCCATCGCGGCAATCGCGTCCACGATGTCGCCGAACTCGGAGTAGCACATATGGGTGTGGATCTGGGTCGCATCGCAAACGGCCGTTGAAGCCAGCCGGAAGCATTCGACGGCCCAGTCGAGATAGGCCTCCCATTCGACCTGGCGCAGCGGCAAGCCCTCGCGCAGTGCGGCTTCGTCGATCTGGATCATCTTGGCGCCGGCCTTTTCGAGGTCGCTCACTTCATCGCGAATGGCAAGCGCGACCTGGCGGCAGACGGCTGAGCGCGGAAGGTCGTCTCGGACGAACGACCAGTTGAGGATCGTCACCGGGCCGGTAAGCATGCCCTTCACCGGCTTCAGCGTCAGCGACTGGGCATATCGCCACCAATTTAGTGTCATCGGATTTTGTCGCGACACATCTCCAATGATGATCGGGGGGCGCACAAAGCGCGAGCCATAGCTCTGCACCCACCCGTGTTGCGTGAAGGCGAAGCCGCAGAGCTGCTCGGCGAAATATTGCACCATATCGTTGCGCTCGAATTCGCCGTGGACCAGCACGTCAAGTCCGATCTCTTCTTGCCAGCGAACGGCGGTTTTTATCTCTTTCTTCAGGAACGCTTCATAGTCGATGTAACTCAGCTGGCCTTTGGCATGAGCTGCCCGCGCCTTGCGAATCTCGGCTGTTTGCGGGAAGGAGCCGATCGTCGTGGTGGGGAAAGAGGGCAAGTCAAACGCGTCGGCCTGTAGCTTGGAGCGGACGGCAAATGCGCTCTTCCGGCGCGTCATGCCGACCTTGATGCTGGCGAGCCTGCCTTCGACGAGCGGATCATGCACCTTCGCGGATGTCGAGCGAACGGCGGCAGCCTCAGCCGACGCCTCCAGTTCGGCGGCGACTGCGTCCCGGCCTTCGGCCAGGGCACGGGCGAGCACGACCAGCTCGTCGGTCTTTTGCGCTGCGAAGGCGAGCCACGACCTCACATCCGCATCGAGTGCCGTCTCCATGTCCAGGTCGATCGGCACATGCAGCATCGAGCAGGACGGAGCAATCTCCACCCGCTCCAGCGGCCAACCCGCGACGATCGGCTTGATGCGGTCAAATATGGCAGGCAGGTTCGCGCGCCAGACGTTGCGGCCGTCGATCAGCCCGAGCGAGAGCACAAGTTCCTTCTGCGCGAGCCGGCCGACGGCCTCCAACTGCCCTGGAGCGCGCACGAGATCCACGTGCAGTCCCGCCACGGGCAGAGAAATTGCGGTCTCGAGATTGTCTCCCAGCGATCCGAAATAGGTAGCGACCATGATCTTCAACTCGGGTGCTGCTTTCGACAGCCGGGAGTAGGCGAATTGGAGCGCATCTCGTTCGTTGGGAATCAGATCGAGCACGAGCGCCGGCTCATCGATCTGCACCCAATCGGCTCCCGCGAGCTTCAGCCTCTGCAGGAGCTCCTCGTAGACGGGCAGCAGCCGTGGCAGGAGCGCAATAGGGTTGAAACCTTCCTCAGGTGACTTCGCCAACTTGAGAAAGGTAACTGGTCCAAGCAGGACCGGGCGAGTGTGGATGCCGAGCGCCTTGGCCTCGAGGAAATGATCGACCGGTTTCGCCGACGAGAGCGCAAAGCTCTGATCGTCCGTGAGTTCCGGCACAATGTAGTGATAGTTGGTGTCGAACCATTTGGTCATTTCCATCGCGGCAAGGCCATGCCCATTGGCCGCAGGCTCGTCACCGGCATGTCCACAATCCGCGGCCTGACCTTGATTGCCGCGCGCCATGGCGAAATAGTTATCGAGTGGGACCTCGCCGTCAGTCCAGGCGTATCGTGCCGGCACGGCGCCGACCATGGCGACTGTGTCGAGCACATGGTCATAAAGCGAGAAATCGTTGGACGGGATTTTCGACACGCCGCGATCGTGCTGCTCCCTCCAGCTAGCGGCACGCAGCGTCTTCTCCGTCGCGAGCAGGTCGGCAGCAGGAGATTTTCCGGACCAGTAGTTTTCAAGCGCGAATTTCAGTTCCCGCCGTCGACCGATACGCGGCACGCCGAGCGTTGCTACAGGAATTCGTTGAGAGACAGTCATGCCATACCCCGATGGTTGGGGCGGGGGAAAAGGAACCCGCGAATAGGCGGCACGAAGCCGAGCTACCGCGACCACCAGACCCCCGCCCGTGGACGTTGTTCGTCGTGGCAGGTCTCCTGGCTCGCGGGTCAAAGCCTCTGCCCGTCTTCCCGAGGCCGTTCGCCTCAGTGACATCAATGGGCTTGGCTCGCCGCTAACAGTTGCGGGGGCAGCGCCGGCATCGCACCGGCTTCCCTCTTAGCTCCGCTACGGCAGTGCCGCACGGAGAACCATGACATGCGCACAATCACAGCCGCTTCGCTCCTTGTCAATACCATATAACGAGATGTTTATGTGATTATGCGAATGCCTTGCGCTGATCGGTCTCTTTCGCCCAAAGCCGCATACGACGTCGGGTCGGTCGAAAATCGCGGTCAGCGCCGCCCGTCGCGCTCGAACTGCGCTCCACCGAAGTGCTTCAGGTGCTTGCCGACTGACCGGCCGTCCAAGTGCCCGTTCGCCTCCCACATCTTCAAGCCAAGGATGGGGTCATCGTCGGGTGCATTCACAGTTGGCCCGAAACTCGAATTAGTCATTTCCGGGACAACCAGAGAAATGAAAGCGCGATGGCTTCCGTCTGATCGGCGCTCAGTTGGAGGCGGCGCCGGCATTGTTGGAACGGCGTGATCATCAGGTGGGCCTTCTCGGGTCGGCGACGTCGCAGTGCTCTTGCACACAGGACTGCATCTGTCGTGGCAACTGGGAAAAATCGTCTCGGAACAATGCAATCGCTCTGGAAGCGTTATGTCACATCGCGGACATCGTCGAGATCCGACAACGGGCGACCCGGTAATCACCGGATCAACTCCGGTGCGATCGCTGGCACGCCAGAACCAAAGCAGTGAAGCTCGCAATGAACTTGCTTGCCCTACATGGGTGTACTTCGACTAAGTTGTCACGCTTGTCACTTCTTTTCTGGATGCGGGCCGGCTGTTCCTCCCGATCATTGCCCAGGTTGACGGCGGCATGCGGAACGTAGAGGAGCGTCGGTCTTCGTGTAGGGGTGCGTTCGGCTTATTGGTTCACTATGATCTGGTCCAGATCGGCAAGGCACTCGACCACGTAGTCCGGTCTGAATGGAAACCGCTCTATGTCAGCCAGTTTGGTCACCCCAGTAAGCACAAGGGCTGTTCTCAGACCCGATTCCAGCCCTGCGAGCACGTCGGTATCCATGCGGTCCCCGACCATGATGGTATCGACAGCTCGTACTCCCAGCCGGTCGAGCGCGCCGCGCATCATGAACGGGTTCGGCTTCCCGACGAAATAGGGCTGACGGCCGGTGGCCTTCTCGATTAGTGCCGCGACAGCCCCGCACGCCGGATGGGAGCCCCGCTCGGTCGGGCCAGTCGCATCCGGATTGGTGGCGAGAAAACGCGCGCCTTTCGCCACAAGCTCGGCGCCTGTTGCGATCTGCTCGTAATGGTACGAAGTGGTGTCTCCGAGGACCACGAATTCGGGGGCAAACTCCGTTATTCGGCAGCCTGCCTGCCGCAGGGCCTCGACCAGACCGTGGTCGCCGATGACATAGGCGGTTGATCCGTGCTTTTGCAGTGCCATGAACCGCGCGGTGGCGAGCGCCGATGTGTAGATGTGCTCTGGCTGCACGGCGAAGCCAACCGCTCTTAGACGCTCGGCATGATCTTCTGGTGTGAACCGCGAGTTATTGGTGAAGATCTGAAACGGCTCACCCTTGGCGACTAGCCCGGCGACATAGCCGACCGAGCCAGAAATCGGTTGGCCGCCCCGGACCAGGACCCCGTCCATGTCGAGCAGATGCGCTGTAATCATTGGATCTCAACCCTCAATGTCTTTCGTGCATGCACGGCCTGGGCACGTCTTGTGTCACTGAATCTTCTCCAGGCGAGAATGCCGGCGACTGTACCGATTCAGAGCGATGCGCGAAGGGGGCTCAGTTAGCCGTGCGGCAATAAGGAGGTTGCGGCGTAAACGTTTCGGTGGCGCCAATTCGCCGTGCGGACGCCCTTCACCGTCGGGTTGGCTACATTCGCCGTCTCAGCGCACCTGATGCACAATCGCCTTCTTAGTTGCAGCAGACACTGGCCTGGGGAGACGTACCGCGCTTGGATAAGTGAGCAACCTACCGTCCGCTGGTGGCACCTTGCCTCCTCGCTTTAGAGGGACTCAACGTAGCCGGGCGTCTAGATGCATACTTAAGGCGCCGGGGGGCACGGAAACGGCCCGAAGCCATCCGCAACAGGTTGCCAAGCGCTCGATCATCCCTTTGGTTGTGTCTGCGCCGCTCGAGTGTCCATCCAGTTAGAGATCAGATGCCGCCCATGCAGAGATATTTCATTTCGAGGTAGTCTTCGAGCCCGTGGCGGGAACCCTCCCGCCCGATGCCCGACTGCTTCATGCCGCCAAAGGGCGCCGCTTCCGAAGACATACGCCCCGTGTTGATGCCAACCATGCCGTATTCCAATGCTTCGGCAACGCGCCAGACACGCTTGAGGTTCGAGGCATAGAAATAGGCGGCGAGGCCGTAGATCGTGTCGTTGGCCTCACGCACAACCTGATCCGCACCTTCGAAGCGAATGATCGGCGCCAGCGGCCCGAAAGTCTCCTCTTGCGCAACAGCCATGCTGCTGGAAATTTCGGTGAGCACTGTGGGCTTGAAGAAGGTGCCATCCTTGCCGATGCGTTCGGCCCCGCATCGAATAATCCCACCCTTGGCAACGGCATCTGCGATGTGCGACTCGATCTTGGCCAAAGCATGCCTGTCGATGAGCGGTCCGATGTCCACTCCAGCAGCGAAGCCGTCGCCAACCGATAAGTGCCGGACTTTCTCCACGAACTTCTCGACGAACTCATCGTGAACGCTCGATTGGACGTAAAGACGGTTCGCTGAAACGCAAGTCTGGCCGGCGTTGCGGAATTTCGCCTGGATCGCGCCGTCAACCGCAGCGTCGATATCGGCGTCATCAAAGACAATGAAAGGGGCATTGCCGCCGAGCTCGAGGCTGACCTTCTTGATCTGGTCCGAGCACTGGCGCATGAGCAGCCGGCCAACCTCGGTCGAGCCCGTAAAGCTGATCTTTCGCACCTTGGGATTGGAGCAGAGTTCGCGTCCTACGGCGTCACCTTCGGACGCATAGACCAGGTTGATGACGCCGTCGGGAAAGCCGGCTTGTTGCGCGAGGGCGAACATTGCGCCCGCCACGAGCGGCGTCTGTTCAGCGGGTTTGAGCACAATCGCGCAGCCCGCCGCCAGGGCCGGCGAGATCTTGCGCGCCACCATCGACGCTGGGAAATTCCATGGCGTAATCGTGCCGACGACACCGATCGGCTGCTTGATCACCATCATGCGACGGTCAATCGATGGTGCGGGGATCGTCTCGCCATAGATGCGGTTGGCTTCTTCGGCGTACCATTGCAGATACGCGGCCGCATGCGAAACCTCCGACTTGGCTTCGGCAAACGGCTTGCCCATCTCTGCAGTGAGTATGGAGGCTAGATCACCGGCGTGGTCGATGATCAGCTCATGCCATCGCCACAGAACGTCGCTGCGTTCTCGGGCGGTCAGAGCCGCCCATCCGGCCTGCGCTACGTAGGCCTTGTCTACCGCAGCGCGTGTCTCCTCCACGCTCATATCGGGAAGTTCTGCCAGCACTTCGCCGCTCGATGGGTTGAGGACCTCGAATATCTGCTCGCTAGCCGGCGTGCCGAGCGCTGGCAGGCGATCGATGGCGCCAAACAGGTCAGGGGACTTCAAGTGACGGATCATCGGCAGGCACAGGGGCAATACCGGATTCCTCTCAAAAGCAGCGGAGTTGTATGTCGGCAGGCCCCGGTTTGTACTTCGCACCTGCGGGTTCCTTATAGGACCTCAACCATACGGCTGGTAGCGAATTCGGGGTCGCTGCGTCCGATACGGGGAAACGCCAGCTGGAGGGAAGTCTGGGGGCAGGGCGTATGCGACAACCTTTACCCCCCGAGCTTCGGGACGAACAGCTACCGCGGCGATCGCCTGCTTCTCAGGCAAATCGCGGAACAGCTGGTCGAGCCTTCCGGGGTGAATGCCGCACTCTCTAAGCGATGGAAGGCCGGAAGGTGACCGGCAGGCTCTGCGGGCAGCGGATGACGTAAGAGGGCATGTATACGACGTCTTCCGCGGCGATGGTCAGCGCCAGATCGTCCAGCCGCCCGAATAACGCGGGGAAGGCGCAGTGCAACTCCAGGCGCGCCAGCGCAGCGCCCAGGCAGGAATGCGGCCCCTCGCTGAACGACAGGTGCGGGTTGTGCCGCCGGGTGACATCGAACCTGTCGGCGCCGGGACCGAAGGCCTTTTCGTCCCGGTTCGCCGCATGGAACGCCATCAGGACGGCGTCGCCACGGCGCACCATGCATCCGTCGATCTCTATATCCTGGGTGGCATAGCGGAACGGCAGATTGGCCGCTGAGTTGCCCCAGCGCAGGATCTCCTCGATCGCCTGGGACCACGGAACTTGGCCGCTGCGCACCAGGTGCAGTTGCTGCGGATGCGTCAGCAACGCCAGCACGCCATTACCGATGACGCCGGTCGTGGTGACGAAGCCTCCGGAGAGCACCATGAACAGCATGTCAATGAGCTCGGTGTCGGAAGCGAGCTCGCCATTGTCTCGCGCGACGATCAGGGCCGAAGCCATATCGTCGCCGAGTTGTCCCCGCTTGAGCGCGATCAGGCGACGGAAGAACTCCGGGATGCGCTGTCGCGTCTGTCGCACCTCTGCGGCTGTGGCGGAGGTGTTGGCCAAGCTGTAGGTGAGCGCGACGATCTCCTCGCGCTGTTCGTCCGGCAATCCGAACAGTTCGGCGATGACGTTGATGGGCAGCGGTGCGGCAAACTCGCACATCAGATCGGCACTGCCGCCGCGCTGCGCCATCTCGGTCAGGAGTCGATCGACGCATTGTTCGATCCGTGGTGCCAGCGAGGCGATACGATTGGGCGCGAAGCTCCTGGACAGCAGGCCGCGCAAGCGCCGGTGATCGGCGCCATGCGCCGTGGCCATATTGTCCACCTTGCACATCCCGATCAGCGATCCTCGGGAATCTCGCCGTCATGCAGCGCCCGCCACTGTCGCCAGTCCCTGTTGAAACGCTCGTCGGAAAGCATCCGCCTGAGCGTCTGGTGACCACCTATCGCCCAGGTCACCACATCGCCTGGCAGCGACACTCGCGCCATCCCCCCCCTGCTGCAGAATCGCAGAAGACAGGTCATCAAGTTGCGTGGGAGCGGCCGGCACACCGATCACGTCGCAATGATCGTTTTCTACGCGCATGCCAACAACTCCTTAAGACCCATCGCGGTGCCACTTCTCGGCACGGACGATCCGGGCGCGGACTTGAAAATGCCTCTTCAGGGTGCTTCGTCCTTAGAAGCGGTAGGTGAGACCTGCGCCTACCAGCCATGGATCGAGCCTAGCCTTGCCTGTGAGCTTAGCGCCGGCGACAGTGACGTCGAAGTCGGGCTTAAGGAAAAGCTTCTTCACGTCGAAGTTGACGCCCCAGTGCTGGTCCACCATGTAGTCGAATCCGACCTGCAGCGCGGCGCCGAATGTGTTCTTGACCTTGAGATCATCGGCGCTGCCGGCTTGCTGATGATAGAAGATCGTATAGTTCACGCCGGCGCCGACATAGGGCTTGAAGGCGCCGAAATCGGTAAAATGATACTGCAATGTGAGGGTGGGCGGCAGCAGCCAAACCTTGCCGACCTTGCCTAGCCCGCCGATCGCACCTTGGCCCTCGATATTGGCATAGGTGGTGCCCAGTATGAGCTCGGTGGCGATGTTGTCCGTGAAGTAATACGAAATATCGAGTTCCGGCGTCAGCGTGTTCGAATAGGAAAGATCGGAGCCAGGCACCGCGTTGACGTAGCCCGAATCCTCGGTGATCACCCCCAGCGCCCTCAGGCGGATCTGCCAGGGGCTTGGCGCTTCCGCGACCGGGGCTCCTGCCTGCGGCACGCTCGCGGCTTTATGAACATCTGCCGCGCCGGCCTGTCCTGCAACGATGAGGACGACAGCCGCTGTTACTGCCCGCGTCACCCCAATTCGCGCTCTCGCCATGCTCTTTTCTCCTTGATCTTCAGAAACGACGCACTTCGCCTTGATTGAATCCTGCTCGCATCAAACGAGGTTGACGGAGCACTCATACGGGAGAGCCCTCGCATGCGTTGTGCCAAATGAGAAAATCGTTGCAGAACAATGCGGTCACTCTGAGAGCGCTGTGTCTCATGTCCGACTTCGTCGAAGATCCGACAACGAGTGCAGCCGTAGCCGCCAATAGCCGAATTTCCCCAGTGGCCTCGGTTCTGGGACGGCAACGGGCTGCACGTTTCAAAACTCTCGGAAATTTGCCCACTGCGTCAGCGTATGTTCACGATGCCGTCGCAGACCGGGTTCGTGGACGTCCACCGGAATGGCTTGCCCGCGGACCTACCCCGACTGGCAAGTCGCCGCATGACGGCACCGCATAACTGAGCGGCTGGAATGCGGCGCATGGCTGTCCGGCAGCCTTGGGCCGCAAGCGGCCGCCTCCGTGCGGTCATCGGGTACTTGAAATAACCGTCTGTTGGTAATCAGGCTGCCCTGTGGCCGACGGGGAAAATGCGTTGGTGTTTCTTCTGGTAGAAGCAGTAAGTAAGCAAATCATAAGTATTTGAGAAGCTGTGCAACCAGAATATGTGAGGTTCGCCGTTCGCATAAAAGATGCTTTCGCCTTCGCCTACCGGACCCCGCTTGCGGTTCGTTGCGTGATCGCAGATCGCGGCATAGGCGACTTCGGTGGTGATGCCGGGAAAGTGCTCAGCAAGCGCTTTCGATCTCGGGAAATAGGCCACATTGTCATTCCCCGCCTTCTCGCAGATATCTCTGTGATGGGGATGCCGGCTGACAACGCCGAAGGCAGGAAATTCCGGATCGCGTTCGCACCTGACGCGTTAGTAATTCTCACTCACCATAACATATAAGCCTTGAAATTCCTTGCAATCTTTCCATGCTACTTCATCGCGCCTCATCGCTTGCTCGCTTGAAGGCTGCTCAGAAATTCGTGTCGGAGTGTTCCGTTTCCGCTTGTGCCGGCAGCTCCATCAGGCATCGTGAAGCTAGTACTGTTGAAGGGGAGAAGTGGGGATGGATAGGGCAGCCGATAGCATGTGGGGCAAAACCACGGAAAACGATGATGGCGTCGCGCTGGAGGCAATGCTTCACGCTGAAGAACGCGGCTCTTACTCCGTACTCGGGAGCTTCATCGATCGATATGGACAGCGATTAAGGGAGTCCCCGGACGAAGGAGTCGGAACCGCTTATCTGGAATTAGTCGAAAGGACCAAGGGCGCCTTCGAATACGAGGCGGAACATGGCCGCCGCTCTCTCATGAAGTGGAACCATCCGGACAACATCGAATGGGTCCGGATCGGCCTTATCAAGTTGACTGAAAGAGATCGTCGCGCCTTCGAAGCCTGCAACGGCTTTGCGAGTCCTATTGCGGGCTAGGCCGGGGCCTCCGCTCCTCCCAGTCCTGTTCGGCCGCGCCCCTCGCTTTACCCGGCGAATCGAACACGCCGGGGATGAGGTGACCATCTTTGTCGAAAACGAGGTAGTAGCGTCCGGTCTCGTCTTCCAAGGTCAGCATCGAGTAGCCATTTGGAAGGGAATCATATCGGAAACGACGAAACCTGCACTGCACCAACCGAGCTTGATCGGGATGGAGCATCCTGGCGAGATCGTCTGAGATGTTTCCATTGTGGCCAAGGGGCTGCGGAAGATGTTCGAATTGGGGGTGGTCAGCTTCCATGGCTCAGGCTTTCCATATTGCTTGCGGGTCTTATCCGATTCCTTCCCTATCGCCACCTCAGTTGCGTCACGAGTCCTGCTGATGACATTCATGGTGGAATATCCGACCTGCGGTAGAGCGTCTGCTTCAGTTCGTCGGGATCGCCGACCGGAACGACCCCGGCGGCGACGAGCGCCTTCTTCACCCGCGCGAAATGCTCGCCTCGTTCACGTGCCAACGCATGGAGGGAGACGTATTCCCGCTGATAACGTTCCAGTTCCTCCTTGCGAACGATGGGCTGCATCCATCCGGTCACAGGGTTCTTTACCGTCACGGTCGCGAGGAGTCCCTTTTCGACGAGTGCCTTCACCGCGTAGGTTCCACTCGAAAGAAGCTTCTCTACATCACGCAAGGAGTACCCATCATAGGCAGGCCCGGTCACGTGCGGCCGGACTTCAGTGGCATCGACAAGGACGGACATGAAGCCTCGTTCCGCCGGGTTCCGACCGACGCGTGCGAGCTTGCCGTCAACCACAACCCTCACGACATCCATCACGGCGCAGCAGCATCGCTTGGCTGCCATCAGCAATGTCTCAAAGGCGGGATCGCCGCTGAGCGCTGGGTCGGCTTTCTCAAGGAGCTTTTCGAGAAGCTCGTCCAAGTCCTCCTTCCGGAACGTGTAATGCATCCCGGTCCTGCCCCGTGGCTTCTCGATCATCGGCTTGAGCAGTCCGCTCTGAATCAGGCCGTCATCGTGCGGACGAGGAACGTTCAGGTACCGGAGGCGGCGAGCGCCATGCCTTGATCGTCGAGCATCAGCTCAGACCGCTGTTCGGCTTCTTCGAGGCTTTCGCGCTGCCCACAGCCGTCTACGCGACCGACAAGGATTTCACCGACGGTGTGCTCCGGTCCGAACTCATCCTGAAGCGGGCGGCGCAGGCTGTTGACCACGTTGCGGTTCTGCTCGCCGACAGGCCAGGTGTCAGATTGGCGGCGGAGTAGATTACAGCTGCCCCGACGCCAACCAGGGAACCGCAGGAAAGGTTAGCGTGGCGGAGCATCAAGGGGCTCCGCCTGAAAGCAGACGTTGCTAATGATGGTTTCCTGGCGCCCTACGGCTACTTGGCCCAGGTGCATAGTCACCAGATCCCGGCCATGCGGTCGCTATGGTGCAGAACCTCTAGGCGGACGTGGCCGGAATAGGTTCGGCCACAAGCCTCCGAATTCCGGTAGGTGCACGCCACGGTGCGACCCGGACAGCCCGGCCTGCGGGCGCCTTGCGGACAGCATGTCCCAGCCGTGTCTTTCCATCGGCCACAGATGAGCGCCTTCCCGCCGCCTTGGCAGGCCGGGCATGTAAGCCTACGAAAATCCGCCACCGCTCTCCCCCCGAAAAGCTTCCTTAGCGAGAATCTAAAGTTCAAATCCACGTTTAGTCAAACGCTGCGGCCCAATCCGGCGCTCGGAACAGCCACATAGCCAGGATGACCCCACTGCTGATAAGGAAAGCGCGATTTGAGGAGCAAGCCTACCTTCATGACAAGCTGCTTGGTGCATCTGGCGACGTGAAGTCTTTTCCCACTTGGCGAAACCGGGCCTTAAAGGACGCAGCAATAGTACTCGGGCGAAAGGCGAAGCTCGGTATTGCCAGACTCACGGGCTTTCTGGCGGACCAACAGCGATTATTCCTGGGCGGCCGGTGCGATGGTTATGATCCGCTGACTGACAATGCGAGCTTTTCCCGGTCGGGGACACACCGTTTCTCCGCACGCCAAGTATGTTCCGGAAACCAGAAAAACCATCAGGGTCGAATTCAGGATGTCGTGGCCGACCAGAATGCCGCCAAGGCCGCCGATCAGATAGGTAATCACTGCGACGGTGACCATCGTCGCACCGAAGCGCTCCGATGGGTCCGCGCTTCGTCGCAAGACCCTTGCGGCATGGCAGGCTGCTATGGCGAAAACCGCTGCAAGGGCGAGGGCGCCCATCAGCCCGGCCTCTACCAGCGCGGTCAAAAAGCCATTGTGAAAGTGATTGAAACCTTGGTCCATTCCAAATCGGTCTTTGAATCCTTGCCTTATCAGCGCCCGACTGGCGGAGACGCCGTGGCCGAGGAATGGCGTCTCACGAAATGCGTTGACGCCTATGTCCCAGAGTCCAACGCGGAGCCCGAGTGGAGTCGAGTGGTCGCCTTTGGTGACGAGGGCATCCCAGTCCTTGAACAGGACAGCGGTGCGGTCAACGATGATAGGAAAGGTGATTGCCACGGTCAGGAGGCAGGAAGCGACCGCGATCGTCAGCGATTTTCTTATATTTCCTCGCGTCAATTTGTTCCGGTTGACTAGAAGGACGGCGACGGCGGCAATCAATAAGGCAACCCATACCAAACGCGAGCCCGAGTAGAGGATTGCCAGGACGCCCGCGAGAGCGGCAGCAATCAAGGGCATCCGGTCTTTTTCTATTCCCGACAAAGCGCCCGCAAGGCACATCATCGCTGCGAGGCAAGTCACCGTCGCAAAGACGATCGGATTTCCAGCGCCGCCTTCGGCCCTGAGCATTCCGATCCAATAATATTGGATGATGGCCAGCACCAACGCGCCGGCGCATGCAGCGGCGCTGGCGCGCACTGCAATGCGCGCCAGGGTGAGTTTATCCGTGATGCTCCACGTCGAATAGGAAATCGGAAAGAACAGCAGGGTGGCCAGCGACGGCAGTAGCGGCAGGTCAGCCCTCAGCATACCACCGGCAATCGACCCCAGCACCATGGCTGCGCAGTAGATATAGATGGCTGCCGTTATCCCAAGCATCGGGCGATCGAAATTGAAGCGTCGCCGCTTGGCCGCGAGCAGCACCACTGACCAGAGTGCGCCGCCATGGAAGACGAAACTCACGACCGATCCCAGGACGGGCGGTGAAAAGAAGCAGGCAGCCGAAAAGCAGATATTGATGTTCGCGGGCGTAAATCGGCGCCGGAGCGTCGCAAACCGGATTAGAGCCTGCCTTGGGAGTTCATGGGCGGTCCGCAGATCGTTCAAAATGGTTCCCGTCTCGTATTGCAGCCTCTTCGCATTGGACGGTATAGCGGCTGAGCAGAGTGCTCGATAGTTCGATAATGCGGTCGACGCTCCGGTGATTGTTCCTCGTTGTCGGTTATGCCGCGGCAGCGGTCGAGCACATCTGCTGGGCTTCCCGCCAGGATTGAAACATCAAAACATCCCAAAGCAGATACTGGTTATTGCGCTGGCCCGAAAGGTGCTCGGACCAGGCGCGCCGGACGGAATCGGGACGGAAGAGCCCGTCTTCCCGAAGCCGGCGTTCGTCGAGAAGCGCTTCGGCCCAGTCGCGCAGCGCGCCACGCAGCCAGGCGTCGATCGGGACCCCGAACCCCATCTTGGGACGCTCGACGAGTTCGCGCGAGACATGTTTGTAAAGAAGTTGCCTCAGTGGCCACTTCGTTTGGTTCCCCGCGCGCAGGACGGAAAGAGGCAATGACAGTGCGAAGCTTACGAGGCGGTGGTCGAGGAACGGCACTCGGGTTTCGAGACTGACCGCCATGGCCGCGCGATCGACCTTGACCAGAATGTCGTCCGGCAAATAGCTCATCATGTCGAGATACATCATCTGCTCGACGTTGCCCGACAGAACCGGAAGCGGCTCGAGTCCCGTCAGCATGGTGGGGGGCTCGACCCCGCCCGGAAGGAGTTCAGCGGGTTCCCAATGCGAGCAGAGACGACGATAGACGTCGTTCATGCTTCCCAGCGAAAGGACTGACGCCGCCTTATGGATCTTGTCGCCGACGCGCGCGCGGCGGAGGCGTTGCGGCAACAGGGGCATGATGCCGGCGGCTACATTGTTGTAGAGACTGGGCGACGGCAGAGTCGCCAGCCCCGCTGACATGCGGCGCAAGCCGATCGGGATGCGCGAAAGCTTGTTCCAGAACGCATCGGCGAGCGCATATCGGGTGTATCCCGAAAACAGCTCGTCTCCGCCGTCGCCCGACAGCGCAACGGTGACGCTGCCGCGCGCGAGCTTGGAAACGAGGAAAGTCGGAATCTGCGACGAGTCCGAGAAGGGCTCGCAATAGATGCCAGGCAGCTGCGGCACGACATCGAGCGCGTCCCGCTCGCTTAGATAGAGTTCCGTATGATCGGTGCCGAGCTGGCGGGCCACCTGCTCGGCGTGGTGGGCTTCGTTATAGCCAGCTTCGGAAAATCCGATCGTGAACGTGCGTACCGGCCGCGGGCTGATCGACTGCATGACCGCCACGATCGCAGAGGAATCGATGCCGCCCGAGAGGAAGGCGCCGAGCGGCACGTCGGCGATCATCTGTCCTTCGAGCGAGCGGCGAAGATGGCGCTCGAGCTCATCGACCGCCTCTTCGGGGCTTCCCTGAAACGGGTCCCGACGGCCCTGTTCCGCAATCTCCTTCGCGCTCCAATAGCGCTCGACGCGCGGCTCCCGCATGCTTTCGGAAAGGACCAGGAAGTGACCCGGTCTCAATTTCCTGATGCCCCGATAGATGCTGTAGGGCGCGGGGATGTAGTTGTGTCGCATCAACAGCATCAGCGCGTTCCGGTCGATTTCGGGGCGCCAATTTGGCAGCGGATGAAAAGCCTTGGGTTCCGAGGCGAATGCGAAGGCATTGCCAATACGGCCGTAGTACAACGGCTTCTCTCCCAGGCGGTCGCGCCCAAGCACAAGCGTCCTCTCGCGCCGGTCCCAAAGGCCGAACGCGAACATGCCGACGGATAGTTCGAGGGCCTTCCTCAGGCCCAGCACTTCGATCGCGGCCAGAAAGACCTCAGTGTCGGAATGCCCGCGCCAGGCATGATCGCCATGCTTCCGGTCGAGGAGCGCGCGCATGTCGGCGTGATTGTAGATTTCCCCGTTGAAGACAATGACAAAGCGGCCGCTGTGCGAAGCCATCGGCTGCGCGCCAGCGGACGACAGATCGACGATTGCCAGCCGGCGCTGGCTGAGAGCGACGCCTGCCTCGGCGTCGGTCCAGACGCCGTCGCCGTCCGGTCCGCGATGCCGGAGCATGTCCGCCATGCGGCGCGCGGTGAAGGCGCCGCTGCTCGTCGCGGCCGCTCCTCCGACAATCCCGACAATACCGCACATTCAGCGACAACGCTCCATCATGGCCACGCGCGAGTCCTCACCTTCAATCCTCTGTGCGGCGAACGCAGCCGGAAGAAAGCCGCAGCGGTCAGCAATGCGTCCTTTCGAAACACCATTCGCCACAGCCCGTACCGAAAAGGCCGACGCCGGCCTTCACGTTGAACCGCTCTTCCGTTCGGAAACCGAGGCTTTCGACCATGGCCTCCAGCTCCGCAGCCGATGCTGACTGGTAAGGATATCCGCCAAGCCAGTCGTCGACGTCCGCCAGGAATTCCATGCCGCGCCGTTCCCGGTAATTGCGGACGAAGGAGAACGCGTCCCGGTGGCGTAGCGTCCTCGCAAGCATGTAAGCGGAGACGAAGAGCGCTTTCACTGGCGGCCGCAACCATCTCTGGGAGGAATAAAGCCTCTTTTCGGCCGTCCAGAATCCGCAAAGAGGCGTTTTCAGGTAGATCGCGATGGCGAGGCGGCCGCTGGGGCCGACAAACTCAGCGGCGTTGCGAATGGCCCCCCACATGTCGCCCGTATGGTGCAGAACGCCCCAGGAATACACGACGTCGAACGTCTCGGATGGAAGGGAGCCCCTGTTGAGAACGTCACCCCGCCTGACGCGCCAGTTCCCGTCGGGCGCAAACCGGGAGAGGACGGCATTCGCCGTTTCGACGCAACCGACGTCGTAATCGAGGGCCAAGACTTTCCGCGCGCCCAGCCGGAGAGCCGCCGCCGAATGCAGGCCTGATCCGCAACCTATGTCGAGAAAAGTCCGGCCTTTCACGTCGCCAACAAGACGGCGCAGGTCCTCGCAAGCATGATCCAGGTGCTTTTCCTCGAACCGCGCGGCCAGCTCGGACCAGTTCCGGCCGAAATCATAGCGCGCGTCCATTGGCGCTCCCCCTTGGCCATGCTGCTCGCAGATCGAAGACTCGCTCCAGGTCATACCTGGTAGAATTCCCGATACCATTCCACGAAACGCGGAACCCCGACCTCGACCGACACTTTAGGCCTGAAGCCGGTCGCCTCCTCAAGTGAGCTGACGTCGGCGTATGTCGCCGGAACGTCGCCAGGCTGGAGCGGCATGAGGTTGCGAATTGCCTTTCTGCCCAGCGCGTCCTCGAGCACTTCGATCAATCTGTTCAGCTGAACGGGCGAGTTCCCTCCGATATTGTGGATCCTGAAAGGCGCGCTGCTGGTCGCTGGATCGGGCGCCGCACTTCTCCATTCCGGATTGGCTGTTGCGGGATGTTGCATGACGCGGACCAGGCCTTCGACGATGTCGTCGATATAGGTGAAGTCACGCTGCATGCTGCCGTGGTTAAAGACATCGATCGGCTGGCCAGCGAGTATAGCCCTGGTGAAGATGAACAGGGCCATGTCTGGCCGCCCCCATGGGCCGTACACGGTGAAGAAGCGCAGTCCCGTCGTCGGCGTCCCAAACAGATGGCTGTAGGTGTGCGCCATAAGCTCGTTGGCCTTCTTGCTTGCCGCATAGAGGCTGAGCGGATGGTCGGCTGAATCGTGAACGGAGAACGGCATGCGGGTGCTGCCGCCGTAGATCGAGCTGGACGAGGCATAGACCAGATGCCCAACCGAGGCGTGCCGGCATCCTTCGAGGATGTTGAGAAAGCCGTTGAGATTGCTTTCGGCATAGGCGTGCGGATTGGTCAGCGAATAGCGCACGCCGGCCTGGGCCGCGAGATTGACGACGATCTCCGGCGCGGTTGACAAAAACAGCGCTGAAATACGGTCGCGTTCCGTGAGATCGACATGCTCGAACCGAAAGTTGGCAAACCCGTTCAGCCGATCCAGTCGCGCCCGCTTCAGGTTGACGTCGTAGTACTCGTTCATGGAGTCCAGTCCGACGACCTGCCGGCCATCGGAGAGCAGTCTCTGACAGAGATGGAAACCTATGAAGCCGGCTGCGCCGGTGACCAGAATCGGCCTGCTTGATGTCAAAACATTTCCTCGATGTTCGATTCAGATCGAGCTCACAGGCTCCAGTACCTTATGTTTTCGGGGATTTCCTCGGGCTTGATCGCTGACTTGACGTCGAACAGCGTTCCGCCTGGCCTGATCATGTCGAAGATACGGGATTTTTCCCGTGAATAATGTTTGTGCGGTACCGCCAGGACAAGAGCCTGCAGATCGGTCATGTCCTCGATCGGCAGGATTGTTTCGCCATAGTCGCGGCGGGCGGTCTCGGCATCGGCGAGAGGGTCGTGGACCTTGGGGGCGAGGCCGAACTGCCGCAGCTCCCTCACCATGTCGAAAACCCGGCTGTTACGCAAATCCGGAACGTCCTCCTTGAAGGTCAGCCCGAGAATGCCGACGGAAGCACCTTTCACGGGCATGTCCGAACGGATGAGCTGCTTGACGACCTGCTGGGCGACGAAGGCCCCCATGCCGTCATTGATGCGGCGGCCGGCGAGGATGATCTGAGGATGGTAGCCCTCGGCCTCCGCCTTGGCGGTCAGGTAATAGGGGTCAACGCTGATGCAGTGTCCTCCCACGAAGCCGGGCTTGAAGGGAAGGAAGTTCCATTTTGTCGACGCGGCATCAAGGACGTCCTGCGTCCGAATCTGAAGCCGCTCGAAGATCATGGCAAGCTCGTTCATCAGCGCGATGTTGAGGTCGCGCTGCGTGTTTTCGATCACTTTCGCCGCCTCGGCCACCTTGATCGACCTGGCCCGGTAGACGCCGGCGTCGACGATCCGGCCGTAAGCGGCCGCCACGCGCTCCAGCGTCTCGGCATTTTCTCCGGAGACGACTTTGATGATCCGTTGCAACGAGTGCTCCCGGTCGCCGGGATTCGCCCGTTCGGGTGAATAGCCAAGGGCGAAGTCGTCGGGGTGCCGCAGACCGGAAGCTCGTTCGATGATCGGCCCACAGAAGTCTTCCGTCACGCCGGGGTACACCGTCGATTCGAACACGACGACCGCACCTTTGCTTACCGCTTCGCCGACGATTTTGGATGCCAGCGCTAGAGGCGCAAGATCGGGGGCCCGGTTGACGTCGATCGGGGTCGGCACGGCGACAACGAAGAAAGTGGCTCCTTTCAAGTCCTCGCGGTCGGTCGTAAGCACAATCGAGGAGTCCCTGAGCGACGATGCGTCGACCTCCCCAGTCCGGTCGATGCCGTCGCGCAGCTCGCTGACCCGACGCTCGCTGATATCGAAGGCGACCGTGCCCGGAAAAACCTTGCCAAAGGCGACGGCCACGGGAAGGCCGACGTAGCCGAGGCCGATTACAGCAATGCGTTCGGACATGCACCGACTTCCTTGGCTCGCTTATGCTCGATGCGCTTGTATGGCAGGCTGTGAGCGAATTCAACGAGTCGCGGTGATGAATACAGAAGTCTCCACCTAAAACTCGACGGACAACATTGCTTTTGGCCCTGAACGTCTTGATCGATGCTGTGGAAAACCCGCCGCAGAATTGGTTTGCAAGGCCAGAAGACTTACAAGGGCGAGTCAGCCGGCAATCAGCCTGGGAAGATCGATGCATGAACCGTTTCCTGGTCATCGTGAGCGAACCAAAGTCCCTTGCAACTACCCGAGGACATCTTCTTCTTGCGCTGCGCACTGTCGGCTATCAGGTCCATGCTGCAGCGCCCTTTGACGCGACTACCGTTCGCTGGCTGGGTGAAAGCGGCATCCACTATCACCATCTGCCCATGGCACGCGCGGCCGTAGCCCCTTTTGGCGATGCGATCCTGGCGCTGCGGCTCTACAGGATGATGCGGTCGCTTCGGCCCCGGGTGGTGCTGGCATGTGCGATCAAGCCAATTGTCTACGGTATTCCCGCGGCCTTGGCCGCAAGGGTTCCTCGTCGGCACGCACTGATCACCGGTCTCGGTTACGCGTTCACGGACCGGCATAGGTCGCTGCACTGGAAGGTCGTCAATGCAGTGGCGCGACTTCTTTATGCCGCCAGCCTGCGCGTCGCCACCACAGCAACGTTCCAGAATGAGGATGACAGGGATGATTTCCGCCGCCAGGGGCTGCTTGGGCGGACGCCGGCCAATGTCGTCAACGGGTCAGGAGTCGACCTGGATCGCTTCAAGGTAGCGCCGCTGCCGGATGAGCCGCGCTTCCTTATGATTGCCCGTCTGCTTCGCGACAAGGGCCTTGCGGAATACCTGGGTGCGGCGCGGCAGGTGAGGGCGGCCCGGCCGGAGGCTCGCTTCGACCTCGTCGGCGATAGAGACCCGAATCCTGCGGGATTTCCGGTCTCGGAGGTGGAGGCGGCCGTGGCGGACGGCACGGTGCGCTATCATGGAGCTGTGGGCGACGTCCGCGATGCCATCGCCAATTCGCGTATCTACGTCCTCCCCTCCTATCGGGAGGGAACTTCCCGCTCGGTGTTGGAGGCAATGGCAATGGGCCGCCCGGTGATCACGACTGACGCGCCGGGCTGCCGTGCGCCAATTGTTCCCGGCGTAAATGGCCTCCTCGTGCCAGTGGGCGCTACGACACCTCTGGCGGAAGCCATGATCCACCTGATCGACAACCCGGACCAGACCAAAAGCATGGCGCAGAGCAGTCGGTCGCTCGCCGAACTGCGCTACGATGTTCAGAAAGTCACGGCCCATATGATGGAAATCATCGAATCCGGACAACAGGCTGCAGAATGACGTACACAGAAAATTCCACGCCCGCCCGCTATGAATTCGGTGCCAACTGGGCCTCTTTCGTCGACAGGCACTATTCCGCTGAACGCCGCCAGGCAGCGGCGGACAAGCTTCTGGCCTTCCTCGGCAAGGAGAGCCTCGAAGGAATGGATTTTCTCGACATAGGCAGCGGAAGCGGGTTGCACTCGCTTGCAGCCTTCGACGCAAAGGCGGGCCGGATCCATTCCTTCGACTTCGACCCTCTCTCAGTCAGCACAACCAGCAAGCTCCGCCAACTAGCCGATGAGCCAGCGAACTGGACGGTCGAACGGGGCGACGTGCTCGACGGCGGATATCTTGAGAAGCTCGGCACCTGGAGCCTTGTCTATTCATGGGGCGTGCTTCACCACACGGGCGCGATGTGGCAAGCCGTAGAAAACGCCGCCCGCAGGGTAGCGCCCGGCGGCCTCTTCTTTATCGCGCTGTATTCTTCGAACGTCGTCCGTCCATCGGCTGAATTCTGGCTCGACGTGAAGCGTCGGTACAACGCCGCGAACTTGCACCAAAGGCGATGGATGGAATGCTGGTACATCTGGCGCTTTGGCCTCGGCGGCAATCCGTTCCGGCTGCCCGGCCTTCTCAGGCAGATCTACGAGAAGAAAAAAGGCCGCGGAATGAGCTACATGACCGATGTCCGGGACTGGCTCGGCGGCTGGCCGATGGAATTCGCCGACGATCGGGCAGTGGTCGATTTCCTGATGGACAGGTTCGAATTCGAACTCATCAGAATGTCCACCGGCGAGGCTTGCACGGAGTTTCTTTTCCAGAGTCCGAAGGCGGCCCTGTCCAAGCAGGACTAGTTGATCTGCCCGTTGGTTCTACTCCATATGCTCGGCCGCCCGTCCTCGATCGTGACGATTTCGTCGCAATTCTCCACGGTCGTGAGGCGGTGGGCAATGATGAGCACCGTGAGCTCGGCGGGCAGTTGCCTGATCGCGTCCATGACCGCCGCCTCGGTCTCGGTGTCGAGCGCGCTGGTGGCCTCGTCGAAGACGAGCACGGTCGCCTGCTTGTAGAGCGCCCGCGCGATGCCGATCCGTTGCCGCTGGCCGCCCGACAGCCGGACCCCACGCTCGCCGACCCTGGTTTCGTAGCCCTCCGGCAAACTGTCGATGAAATCGGACAGGGCCGCCTGCTGCGCCGCATTGCGGACGCGGTTCAGGTCGATCATGGCGGGATCTATGCCAAAAGCGATATTCTCGGCGATCGAGGCGTCCGCAAGAAAGATGCTCTGCGGCACATGGGCGACCTGTTGCCGCCAGGCGCGCCGGGTGGGCCCGTCCAGCCGCTGTCCGTCGATTTCGATCGTGCCGCTGGTTGGCTCGAGCAACCCCATCACAAGGTCCACCGTCGTGCTCTTTCCGCTGCCGGTCTTGCCAATGAAGCCGACCTTGGTTCCCTTGGCGACCGTCAGGTTGAAGCGCTCGAGTATGGGCGCCTGCCCAGGACCGTAGCTGAACGACACATCGCGCAGCAGAATCGCCCGATGGAATGGAAGCCGCTTGGCGGCGGCTGGATGGTTCCAGTCGGCCGGGAGAGGCGCCTCCAGGGCATCAAGCACGACCTCGGCCCCGGCAAGGTTGCTGAGTATGAGGGCCCAATTGCCGTAAACAAGCTGCATCGATGGAAGCAGACGCTGCGCGCCGAGAACGAACGTCCCGAGCATGGGAAGCACCTGGCCGGCATTGTTCGAACGAGTGATCAGGAAATAGGCAAGCACCGCGATGATCACCATTCCCGCGGCTTCGATCGCGTAGCGGGGAGCGCCTGCCGCCAGCGCGTTAGTGGCATTGGCGCGCTGCAGGTGCATGTCGAGTTTGCTGTAACGGGAGAGAAAGTAGGGCTGGGTGTCGTTGATGATGACGTCGCGAATGCCGCCAAGGCCCTCCTGAACGGAGCGGATGCCCTCGGCCTGCACGCTCGCGATGATCCTCGCGTTCCTCTTGAGATGTTTTCGGATGACGAGCGACATGGCGAGGTAGACCGCCCCAAACCCCGCGAAGATGACGAAGGTGATGAAAGAACTCAGGGCAAACAGCGCGGCGACAATGAAGGCTCCGATGATGATTCCGCTGATCGACTGCAACAGAGGCAGCATTACGCCGGCGGTGACGGCCTGGACCTGCCGGAGCGCGGCAAGCACGGAACTGGAGTTGCGCGAAACGTGATAGCTATAGGGCTGGTGCAGCACGCGCTCGTAGACTTGGACCCCCAGTTCGTGTCCGAGCGAGAAGACATAGGAGTTGGTGGCCCAGGTCAGGAAAATGCGGACGGAGCCCGCCGTGAGGGCGACCACCGAAAACAAAACTGTTAGGCCAAGAAGGCTGTCCGAAGCATCGGTCAGTCGAAAGCCGGCCAGCTGACGGGCGAGGAAGGACTGGCCGCCGATTGCCTCGGGATTGGCGATGCGGGCGAGGAACGGCAGCAAGGCTCCAAGTGTCGCCGCCTCCGCGAGAGCGCCGCAGGTCATCAGGCCCAAAAGCCCGAAAAACTGTCGTTTCCGGCGCTTCGAAACCTGCTGCCACAAGCGCCGAAGCGTATCGGTGGTGCTGCCGGGGTTGCGTGTTCCGTTTGGTGCCAAAGCCGTGTCCGCGTTCACGAATGCCCAATGCTCACGTTCAGCCGCCCGCGACAAGCCGCATGCGGTGCCGATTGACAATTTAATCACAGACGGTCGAAGCTCGGCCGTCCACAACTTCGATCTGCAAATGAGTCTGCGGCTGCGCCCGCGCGGTGGCGATAAGCATGGATAGCGCCCTAAAAATGCGGCAAGGAACGTCACCTATCCGTCTAACGGCGGGACCGTTGCGATCGCTGGGATTGTTATCGGCTGGCCTCGGGACTGCGTTCTTGCTGTTCGTTTCGGCCTACCCACTTGGATTGATCAGCGCCTATCCGGCACCACCGCAGGCCGCAACCGAAGGCCCCCTCGGATTCGAGGAGAAAGTCGCAGACGTCTATGACCTTTACCGCGATCCGGAGGAGCCCGTGCAGGCCTATCTCCAGCGCCTCACAAAGGCGGTGGCACGCGGCATGGTGCACTACTGGACGCAAGGCGACGAGTGGACCCTCGCAGACACCCGCTACACAAGGATAGGGCTTTTCGACAATTACCTGCTCTGGATGCAGAGCTTCCTTCCTCAGTATCGGCAAAACCTCCAGAATTATGAATTTGTGACTCCCCACAAGGCGCTTGCCCGCGGCTACGGCTTCTGCTCCCAGGTTTCGAAGATTGTGTATTCCGTCCTGGCAGATCAAAGGATCGAAGCCACGATATACACGGTGCCTGAGCACACGGTCGTTGAGTCGAATGGCAGCATTCTGGACTCTGACTACGGCGTCTTCGTCCCCCATTCGCTTAGCGAGGTACAGCAGGATCCCACCATAATCGATCCCTATTATGTGCAATTCGGATCGATGCTGCCCCTGTTGCACAAAGCCTATGGCCAATCGTGGCAACCCCTCGGGACGTCTCAAGGCTTCAACGACGTCCGGAACTACGAGGCAAAGTTTGAGCGCCTGAAATGGTGGCCGCCGCTTATGCTTGTGGCGGCGGGTATCCTGCTCACGGCTTTCGGCACGCTTCTGAGGCGTCGCAATATTGCTTAGGCCGGACCGGATTAGTTGTTCGCGAGCCTTCGATCCGACTGGTTCACGAACCCTTTGGGTTGCAGGCGGTGCACGCGTATGGCAAGCCGGGCCCGAGCGGCGAGGGCTGCGAGAGGATGGGGCTTCGAAAAGAAATTCCGATGCGTGGTACTGAGCGACGGGAGCATGCCGCCGCACCCGCGGCGACACTGGCAAAAATGCGTCGCCGGGGGGTGCTCTTCGTTATCGGGCAACTAGACCTTGGGGGCACCGAAAGCCAACTCGTCATGCTCGCGAAGGAGCTGAAAAGGCGAGGCTGGCGGGTGGAAGTTTTTTCGCTCTCAAAAGGCGGCGTCCTGGCCGAGTCCCTGAGCCGTGCCGGCGTAAACCTCGTATACGGACTTCACCGACAGAACCCCGCGCCCGCAGCGGCGGCGTCGGCGAAGCAGGCTGTCGAACCCAGTAGTGCGCCAAAGACACGACCGAGCGTGAAGGCAATGCTCGTTCTTTCCGCTGCTGTCGCCTCCCTGGTCGCCCGCATCATCTTGTTACGGCCAACGGCGGTTCACGCGTTGCTGCCCCTGACCAATTTCCTGGGCGCAGTTGCGGGCCGGATCGCGTTTGCTCGCCTCGTGATCACTTCGCGACGCGGGCTGGGCTACCACCAGGAGCGATGGCCTCGGCTCAAACGAATGGACCGGATCGCAAACAGGCTTTCCCACGTGGTGGTGGCGAACTCTCATGCGGTCGCGGCCGATATGGCCGCCCGTGACGGCTACGATGTCCACGCGATAAAGGTGATACCGAACGGCCTCGATCTAAGCCGCTTCGACGACATTGAAAAAGGCCGCGCCGAGACCCGGCGGAAACTGGGCCTCAGCCCGGACGAAACCGGAATCGTAATCGTTGCCAACCTCATACCCTACAAGGGGCACAGAGATCTGATCCAGGCGTTCGCGCTCGCCTCCGAAAGGCGCTCGGGCCTGCGGTTGTTCATGGCCGGACAGGATCGGGGCATCCGCGAGGCTCTGCTGGAAGAGGCTGCCCGGCTAGGCGTCGGATCGAAAGTGCAGGCTTTGGGAAGCCGGACCGATGTCCCGGTCCTGCTCGCGGGCATGGACATCGGCGTGATCGCTTCCCACGAAGAGGGTTTCTGCAACGCCTTGATGGAAAAGCTCGCCGCCGGCCTTCCGGTCGTCGCCACCGACGTCGGCGGGAATCCGGAAGCCGTGTCCGGCATGCCAGGATGTGTCCTGGTGGAAGCTCGTGACCCTGCTGATCTCGCTCGCGGGCTTCTTGCCGTTCTCGACCGAATGCCTGAGCCGCTGGCCGACCGGGAGTTTCGGCAGCAGACGATGCGGCAGCGCTATTCGATCGCAGCCATGGTCGACGATTATGAACGCCTCTATCTCGCGGGAGGATGAATGAGCGGGATCGGTCATGTCCCCCAGGATCGCTCCTCGAGTGCGGCTCATCGGTGGAGGCCGATCCTGGCGAACCTTTCGGCCGGGCTCTGCGCGCTCGCCGTGGCGCTCTACCAGTCGTGGTTTATGCCGTTCTTTCTGCCGTTCTTTACGGGCAGGGATGAATTCGCGAGGCTGGTTTTCCACGCCCTCTATGGCAGCGTCCTGATCGTTTCTTTCGCTGTCCTGGTGGTGCGTCGTGACGTGCGAAAGGCGATCGTGCCGCTTGCGATCGCCGCAGCGATGGCAGTCGCTCCGGTTGCGCTGCATCCGGTCGGGATCGTCGCCAAATGCTATCTGATCACCCTGTTTCTCGGTGGCGCAGCGATCGTGACGATGCTTGCCTCCTCCCCCGCAACTGTGTTGCGGCTGTCGGCGTCGGCCACTGCTCTCAGCGCTGTCATCTGCTTTCTGGATCTGTGCTTCGCCAACGGCTTCACCAACGCTCCGGGCAGAGCTGCCGGGTTGGCGATCAACCCGAACGTCGCAGCGGCCGGCCTGCTGCTCGGCGCGGCAGCCAGCTACGGCGCGGTTACGCAAAAATGGCGTGCGAGCTTTCTTGTTCTTGTGGGGGCGGCACTGCTGGCCACTCTTTCCCGCTCGACCCTTCTCGCCGCCTTTGCGGCCGTCGCGGCGCCCATTGCCGTTCGCCTCTGGCAACGATTTCGCAATGGACGGCAATTCCAGATCGACCTTGGTGATTGGGCACGCGCGATCGCTGTCGCATTTGCGCTCCTGGGAGCGATTGGCATTGCCTCGCTGACCAATAACTATTTCCGCGTTGCCGTGGGAGAGTCCCTCGGAGGGGTACTCTCGCTGAACGAGGCGCTCAACGAAGCGTCGGCGGCCGTCGACACTCCGCTCACAGCCGCATCCCCACCCAGGCCCGGCACTCTGCCGCCGACGACTCCAGCGGCTTCGTTCCACGCCGACCTCCCTGGCAACGCCGTCAACAGACCTTCTTCACGGCAGCCGGAAGCAAGGACGTTGGAAAGCGGGGGGCCAGCTTCTCCTAAAGCTCCGTCGGACACTGGCGCGATGCCAGTTCCGGCATCCAACGCGATGCCCTCATCGGCATCCTCATCCAATTCGGGCCAATCTCCGAGCGCTAGCAAGATGCAGGCACTCGGCGAGCGGCTCACGGATGAAGGCGTAAGAAATTCAATCTCGGCACGCGCTCTCTTTTTGGAACGCGGCTTGCTCGCCTACAGGGAAGGGGGCTTCTTCGGCCGAGGCCTCGAAGAGGCGCAGGCTCTCGCGCCCCACAACAGTTTTGTCCTGTTCGCGATCGCCTTCGGTCACCTCGGATGGCTGATTCCGATCGGTCTCGTCGGCTTCGCTTTCTGCTTTGTCCGCGATGCGAGAGACCTTCCTCTTGGTGTTGCCGTCCTGGGCGTCATGCTCACGTCACATGACGTCTTGCTGACCCCGAGCCTCTTTCTGCCCGTCGCGCTGGGGATCGGCGGCATGCTCGCCGTGAAGGTGGAGCCTGCTCAGAACCAGCGAACGGGTTGGAGCTTTGCTGCGGGAACCGTCGGGGGCGCAGCTCTCTTCGTCGCCGGCTGCGTCGCCATACTCGCCCTCACGCCGCAGCTGTCCGGGGGGCGGTTGCAGAACGAGGCAATGTTCACCTCCAGAGGAGGATACGGAGCCCGCCTTCCGGCCCCTAGCTTTCCGGGCCTGTTCCATTTTGACGACCTTCCTGCTTCGCAAGCCTCCTATCTGCGAGAGGACGGGACACCGCTGCGACGCGTGAACTGGTCTGCGCACTCGTGGCCCGCCGTCCGGCAGGGCGAGTACACGTTTCGCCAACGGGATACGGTGCTGTTCGCCGCCACGGACATAAGCGATCCGCGCCAAAATGGGCGAACCTACGAGGTCGCCGTCCCGCTTGCGGTCAGCGCGCTCTGTTTCATCGTTCTGGGGACGATCCTGGCCTGGTCGGTCGCGACGGCAGCTGCGTGTCGAGGATGTCCGCCGCGCGCAGATTGATTCACCGACCCACTGCTGTTCACCGCGACGCCACGGCTAGATCGTCCCGCAGCTTCCCGATGATTTTCGGCGCGATCAGCCTTGCGCCGAAGACCGACAGATGATGGTCGTCGACGTAGAGGCTATGTCCTGCGCCGTCCGTCGCGCGGCACTCCGTCGTGGAGCAGACGGTCTGCACAGGGTCGACCAGCTGAAAGCTGGAATGGCTCGCGAACGCCCGAAACGCAGCCTCGAAGGCGACATGCTCCGAGAGCGACGGCGCCGGGCATGGCAACGAAAAATAGTGAGGCCTCACGTCGCAGATCAGGTTGGTGTTTGGAGCGTGCCCGATCAGGATGACCGGACCGCGGAAATCGGCATAGAGCTTCGCGACGTCCATGAGCATCATCGGAAACAGCTTGCCCAGATCAGGAGCGTCGACAGCCACGCCGTCAGTCTTCCGCTCAAGCAGGTTGCGGTATCCGGGCCACCGCTCGGCTTGGACGATGGCGGAGATCCCTCCCGCTTTCAGCCACCGAGCGGCTTGATCAGTCGCCACGCGGCAATGTTGCGTGACCGCGCCGTTGGTCCGGGTCTGAAGATCCGCTCCGAAATAGCAGTTGCCAGCTTGCGCCAGCAGGAAATGAAAGTCCTTCCCACCAAGCTCTTCCAGAGCGCGCGTGTAGTGGTCGACGTGCGAGTCCCCGACAACGAGGATTTTCCTTGGGCTCTTGAGATTTCCGAATTCGCAGAAGTCCGGGCAGCCCAGCGAACCGGTGATCGCTTTCAATGCCACGCTATCGGCCAGTTCTGTTCCTGCGGCAACCGATGGCACACGCCAGGGCAGGCCATCCCGCATCGACCAGCTGACCAGCGCGAAGGAGACAATGCCTGCCAAGGCAAGCCTGGGAGGCGAGACGAATCCGCGGCCGGCCCGGCAGGGCTGTTCAACCAGGTGAAACATCAAGACGGCCAGGGCGAACGCCAGGAAACCGGCTAGCATCGTTTCCGTTGGCGACAGCGGCCGAAGCAGGGCGTACTCGCAAAATACGATCACGGGCCAATGGACGAGGTAGAGCGAATAGCTGATGCGTCCGAAATAGACTGTCGGCTTGTTGCGTAAGACAAGGCTTACCCATTGCGAGCGATCGGCATGCAGCACCATCGCTGCGCCCAGGGTCGGGGGAAGCACGTTCCAGGCCGGGGGTGCCGCAACGCCATCGAGAAAGATGCCGCCCCCGATGATAGCCAGCCCCAGCAAGGCGATAAACTCGTGAGCTATGACGGAGGGGGGCTTCCGAAGCCAGACCAATGTCGCTCCGCAAGCGAACTCGAAAACGCGAAAGGGCGTGTTGTAAAAGACGGTGGCGCGGCCGTCCGCAATCCAGTCCGCCGCCCGCGTTCCTGAAAGCAGCCAAAATGACCCGTCCTGGAACGCCAGGATAAGGCAGAAGCCTGAGATCGCCATGGCCAGAACAGGCCAGAACACGCGCCGCCGGGAGACGATCCAAAGAAGTGTCAGCAGCAGCGGCCAGACGAGGTAGAACTGCCACTCCACGCTCAGCGACCAGGTATGAAGGAGCGGTTTGATGCGCGCGCCGAGATCGAAATAGCCGGACTCGCGCCAGAAGAGGACGTTCGAAACGCCGAACGTCGCGGCCAGAAGAGACCCGGCGAAGCTCTCCATATGCTGGGGCGCAAACAGAAGAAACGCCGCGACGCTCGAGACCGCCAGCGTCATGAAAAAAGCTGGCAGTAGCCGCCGCGCCCGGCGCGAATAGAACTGAGCGAGGCTGAAACAGCCCGCTTCGATCTCGGCTGCCACGATCTGGGTGATCAGGAAGCCGCTGATGACGAAAAAGACGTCGACGCCGGCGAAGCCGCCGGTGAACCCTGAGATTCTCAGATGGAAGAAAAGCACAGCCAGGACGGCGAGAGCTCTAAGCCCGTCTACGTCCGCCCGGTGAACGATTGGTGCGATCGCTGTGGCACCTCGAGGCAACGGCTGCGGGCCAGCCGGCACCTCATCCGATCGAGAAGCCGTGTCCATCCTCAAGGCTGGACCGCCACTGCCATTGTTGCCGTGCCGTTCCTCATCGTCATCAATTGCTGCGATGCGGCGCCAAAAGCTTCGGGTTGACGGTCTCTGACATCCGGAGCTGGCCTCCGTCGGCGGCAAGAGCCGGGAAGAAACCGATCATTCTTGCGAGCTCGCCGTCTGTGACGGGTCCAAGATTCCTGCGAATGTGCGATGCATCGCGATAGATGAACTCGCCGTTGACGTAGGTGGTGCAATGTCTGTTCGGGCACATGCCATTCACCGGATCCAGGAAGAATACCCGGTCCTTCCTGGCCAGGGATCCGAGCGCCGCGACCGTCGGCGCCCATATCTTCAGTATTCTTTCGCTATCCATCTCCGTTGAACAACGCCGCAAAATCTTGGTTTCCCGCATCGCTGCACACGAGGTGAGATCCAGACCCGGTCCCGGAACCTGGCCGACAATCCCGATTCGTCGATGATGCGTGGTGATCTCCGCGACGAGGCTTTGCAAACCGTCGCGCAGCAACAGCACTTTGTCGGCGTTGCGCCCATCGTCAGCTCGGACATCGGTGGTGGCAAGGCTGGTCCAGGCGGATGACAGCACGACAATGTCGACGTCCGAGCGCCGACCCAGCATGCCGACCGCCGCCTGCCGGGACGATGCACAGGTTTCCTGATAGCGGGGCTGCCCAGGGTAGGCGCGGTTGACGCCCTTCCCAAAAGCCGCCGGGCAAGCCCGGTACAGGAAGAAAGCGGTGTCTTCCCGCTGTCCGACGACGTCCAGCAGCGGCGCAAGATGCTCTGCATGACTGTCGCCCCAAAGCATGCCGCGGTGCTTCGCTTTATCCCAGGGCGCGCCAAAGGCGCAAAACGTGCTGCCCAGTTCGGGTATCCTGACCATCTGCGGACAAGGCCAATCCCACATGACTTCGAGACTGCGCAGGGCCTCAACCTCTTTCGGAATCCTGCTGGTGAACCCACCGGCTTCGGAGATTGAATTGCCGCTTAGACCAACCATCAGCGCTGCGGCGGCGCCGGCAGTGACGCTTCTCATCGGCGGTGCCCGCCAACTGCGCACAGGTTCTTCGACAAATCGCCAGGAGAGATAGGCCGTCAGAAAGCTGCCTGCGATCAGGACCGATGCCTCTGCGGCTGTCGGATTCGCGGTGCCCGCGTAGTGACGGAAGAAGACCAGAATCGGCCAATGCCACAGGTAGAGGCTGTAGGAAATCTTTCCCGTCAGGCGGAGCGGAGCGGTCGAAAGGAATCGCGACACGAACGAGCGCGAATGCGGCCAGACCAGAACGGCAGCGCCTGCCACTGGAATGACCGCGTTGGCTCCGGGAAACGGCTGGTCCGGCGACAGCCAGGCCGCGCTGGCGGCTATGAGACCAAGGCCGGCCAGACCGAAAACCTCCGAAGCACGCCGGCGCAGAGGCGGCAGAAATACGAGCAGGCCACCCACGGCCAGCTCCCAGGCTCGGCTGAACGGGACGTAGAATGCCTGCTTTGGATCGACCGTGACGAGGTGAAGGGCGGTCAGGAAGCTGAGCAGCGCGACGAGGCAGATCACTGTGACGGGCGCCGACTGGCCGCCGCGCGGGAGCCTGTTCGCAAACAGCATCAAAGCGGGCCACAGGAGGTAGAACTGCTCTTCCACGCCCAGCGACCAAAGATGCAGAAGGGGCAGCAGCGTCGCGTCGCGGTCGAAATAGCCGGTGTTCCAGAGGAAATAGTAGTTTCCCACGCCGCCAGCCGAAAACGCAGCGCTGCGCCCGAGGCTGGCGTAGTCGCCGGGGAGCAGCAGAGACCAGCCTGCAACCAGCGAAAAGCAAATCATCGCCAGCAGAGCCGGGAGAATTCGCCGCATGCGGCGGCCATAGAATTCAACTATCGACAGCTCGCTGCCTTTGGCGAGCAGCAGCCGGGTGATCAGGTAGCCCGAGATCACAAAGAATATGTCGACGCCAACGAAACCGCCGGGGAACCCCGGCGCGCCGAAATGAAAAAGGATTACGGCGATCACCGCAATTGCGCGCAAGCCGTCGATGTCGGGCCTATAGTCAGACTCCACCACGTCCCCCTGCGGCGCTCCGCTTCACGTCGTAACCTGACTAAACCGCCCGAGTCGAGGGGTCGCTCGCGTTAGCGCAGCCCACCGTGTGATTCCCCACAGATAAATCCATATATTACCAATAGATAATGCAGTGCCGAACTATGAGAAACGTGGGAACGGCCACAATTGTTTTTCCTGTAAGAACCCGCACAAGAGCGCGGAAACCTGGCATCAGCTGTATCCATACGGGCAGGGGCATCCGGCTCGGGGTAACGCGGGCGGCATCATTGTCCGTCGACATCCCGATGACTGCTAAAACTCTGTTGGCCGCTAGAAAAACAAGTTGTTTACGGTGTCCTTGACTGTATAGAAGGGCATGGCCCATGCGGAGCGAGGACAGGGCCATACTGGAGGGCGGCACAATGGACAGCCATAGCGCGGACCTGGTTGAATTCGGCCCGCGGACGCATGTCCTGGTGACAGGCGGCGCGGGGTTCCTCGGATCGGCACTGGTCGATCTCTTGCTTGCGCGCCACTGCAGCGTAACGGTGATCGACGATCTTTCGAACGGCCTGCTCAGCAATCTGCCCGTGGGCGATCCCCGGCTGACCGTTCGCGCTTTCAGGGTTGGCGATCCGGCGTTCAACGCGGCGGTTCGGGACGAGGTTGGGCAGGCAGACGCCGTGTTCCACCTTGCGAGCCCGATCGGGGTTCAGCGCGCCCACAAGGAACGTTTTGCCGTTACCAGCGGCATTCTCGAGTCCGGTTGTTCGATTGTCGAGGCATGCCGGCTGCACAGGCGCCCCCTTCTCTATACGTCGAGTTCGGAAGTCTACGGCTCAGGACGTGACCGTCCCATCACCGAGTCTGACCCTGTGATGACAGACATTCGACCTCGATGGGGCTATGCCGCCGCCAAGGCAGCGGTCGAGCATCTGGTCGCCGGCCTGCTTTTCGATTTCGGCATCCCTGCCTGGATTGTTCGACCATTCAACATGGCTGGGCCGCGGCAGCGTTCGGCGACAGGTCTCGTGTTGCCAGTTTTTGTCAACGCTGCCTTACGGGGCGAGCCCCTAGTGGTCCACGACGACGGCGAGCAGAGGAGGGCATTCCTGCATGTGGCCGACGCCGCCGATGGATTGCTCTTGGTTATGCAATGTCGCTCGCTGCAGGGGCGGCCTGTAAATCTGGGAGGCAGCGAAGCGGTTCAGATCGGAAAACTCGCGAGGATGGTCGTTGAAGCCACCGAGACGAACGCGCCGATCATCATGAAGCCATCCAACGCGGTCTATGGGGACAGGTTCGCTGCAACGTATGACCGCGTTCCGGATACAGGTCTATTGACCGCGATGACAGGATGGCGTGCGCTGCGAAGCACGAAGCAGACGATCATGGATTGCATCGAGCACATGCGTACCGAACGAGTGATTGCTTGACGCTTGGTTCATTGGTCCCGTTCATCGGGGCGCTGCTCCTCGCTATTCCCTGTGTTTGGCTGTTCGCTCGTCTTGCCAGGCGTATCGGGGCGGTCTCGAAGGTGAAGGTCGACCGATGGCATACATCAGGCGAGGTTCCGCGTCTTGCGGGCCCTGCGCTGCTGATAGCCATGTCACCGTGGCTTCCGGTCAGCCATATCATCCTACTGGCCCTTTTTTGCCTGCTCGGCGCTCTCGATGATGTCAGGTCGCTTTCCGCAGGTTCCAAGGCGGCGGCGCTGGCGGCGGGAGCTATACTTGCCGGGGTCATGACAGGTGTGTGGTGGCTACCGATCGTCGTCTGGGTATCCTGCAATGCGGTCAACATGCTCGATCACGCCGACGGACTCGCTGCCGGCGCGGCCGCGGCCGCGTTCTTCGGCCTCGGTGGGGATATCGGAATGGCCGGCGCGGGAGCCTGCATGGGCTTTCTCTGCTTCAACTATCCGCCTGCGCGTATCTTCATGGGCGATAGTGGCAGCCTTCTGCTCGGCGCAGCGATTATCCTTCTCGCGTCAGAAAGAGGGCCAGGCTCTTCACTGGCGTGGATTGCGGTTCCATTGATCGATGCGGCGTTCGTAATTATCCGCCGCCTGCGCGAGGGACGGCGGCCGTGGATCGGCGGCACTGACCATCTTGGTCATGCTCTGTTGCGCATCGGCGTTGGCAGCAAGGCTCTGCCTGTCCTGTATGCGGCAATGGCCTTGGCGCTGGGGCTCGCGTTTACTGCCTGGCAAAATCAGTAAGCCGCGAATGATCTGCGAACTAGATTTCAGTGCCGGATCCAAGCCCCGACGACTCGGCTGGATGCCAGCTATTGGCATTTGGACGCGAAGCTGCGCGGGCGTTCGTCCTCGCAACGATGACAGCTCTGCGCCTTCACCTCGGACGCATTGCGGCCAGCCCACGGGCAAGGTGTATGTCGCAGAGCCGAACACCGTGGTCTGCGGGTTTTCAGTTGAGGCAATACGGATATTCGCTTCGCCGGGATGTTCGGGTTTCAGGCGATGATGACAGTGACAACGGGTTTCAGGCGATGATGGCAGTGACAACAGTCGCGTCAACCCGGTATAGTTTCGCCGGGACGCGGGTCTGGGGGCATCGTGAAAAAGGTTCTGATCGGGGCGGTCATTGTCATCGGCGTGCCCGTTGTAGCCAACGGGCTGTTTGTGACTTGGCCAGCTCTTCGGGCGAAGGCTGACGATCCAAGAAACAGCAGCGTCTCTCTCTATGTGCACTACCAGTGGGGCGTGGACCCTTCGACCCTGGTTCTCGACGTCTGGAACATCGCGCCGACAGCAAGCATGGCCGACGTGGATCGGGTATTGCTCGATACCGCGGAGGCCTTCAAGGACCGCTCGTTCTCAAAGGTGCAACTGGCCTTCCGTAGCCAGGCGCGCTTTCAGTTCGAGGGCTGGTATTTCCGGCGACTGGGCGAGGAGCGGGCATGGCAAAATCCCGTCTACACGATCAGGACGATGGCAGAACACATGGAGGACCCAGCGGGACGACCAGCCTTTGAAACATGGACGGGCGGATTGCTAGGCGTGGTGAGCCGACAGATGCAAGATCACAGCGAGATGCACCGTCGCTGGTACATCAACGATCTCGCCCGCGGAATGTACTGAATGCGAGCGAATGCGGTTGCACTTATTACGCTAGTCGCATCCGTCTTGGCATCAGTTGCCGAAGACCGCGGCATGACCGTCGATTACGACAAGCTGCCGTCGATGCATTTTCCCATTGGTGCGAATGGGAAATCCGTAGCTGTCATTCCTGCTTTCGAGGACTATGCCTTCATGATGTTTGATGCGTGTGACGCGATGCACCTGACTGGCGGCGAGTGCGCGATTTTCCCGATGAATGCCGACCTCGACGGGAATGCTATCGCTACCATTCTCGGCGGCAACCCCGTCATCGTCTACGATCGTACACTGTCACAGAAGGTAGGCTATGAAGGGGCCATGGCGATTATGGCGCACGAACTCGGGCATCATTATTGCCGGCATCTCGGATCACCCCCGAATCCGCTGAAGGAACTGGAAGCGGACCGGTTCGCCGGAGCGGCAATGCGAAACGCCGGCATGTCGCTGGAGAACGCTCTGGCAATGGCTGAATTGTTCGACGGACGGCCATCGCGAACTCATCCGGCGAAGGGCGACCGAGTCGCGGCGATCAAAGCTGGCTGGAAGAATCCGATCTCTGCAAAAGACTGCCGGCGCTAGCTCCTTCACCGTTGCTTCGGAAGATCGGGGACGCGAGCAGAAATGGATCGACCTATTGCCGCCGATTCGTGGCACGAAATACGCCTTCAGGCTATCGATCGTGACCACTACCGCTGCGTCTCGTGCGCTACGCCGGTGAAATCAGCCGAAGCCGATGTCCATCACCTGCTGCCCAGATCGATGGGCGGAACGGACGAGCTCTCGAATTTGATTACCCTCTGCGATGGCTGCCATGCAGTCCATCACCCAAACCTGACTGGCGGCCTTGCGAGACGGCTTATCGAACGATGGGCTGTCAGGCTTGTTCGCTGGCTGGATACTGAGGGCAGGGTTTCTGAGGCTGTCGGCAATTTCGGTCCGGTCCTGCGCCTGTTCGGAAAGGACCGATTCCGCGAAGGCCAGCTGCCGATCGTGCTGGCTGCTCTCTCTGGAAAATCGGTCCTGGTGGTCAGTCCGACCGGATCGGGCAAAACTCTTTGCTTACAGCTGCCTGCGGTGCTTCGCCATGGACTGACTATGGTCGTCAGCCCTTTGAAAACGCTGATGTCCGAACAGGTGTCCGATCTGCTGGCCAGGAAGATCCCCGCCACCTTCATCAACAGCGATCTGAGCGTCGAGGAGAAACAGGCCCGATTTTCGTTGCTGGGAGCGGGCGCGATCAAGTTGCTCTATCTGGCTCCCGAACGCTTCTTCGTCAGGAGCGATGACGAACGCGCGCGCCTGAAGCAGACCAAGCCATCGTTCATTGTCGTGGACGAAGCCCATTGTGTCGATCAATGGGGCAGGGACTTCCGGCGGGAATACGGCCGCCTCAGGGAGGTCCGCGAGAAGCTGGGCTCGCCACCTGTTCTGGCATTCACCGCGACGGCCGGGCGGGAGATGCAGCAACGCATCCTGAAATCGCTCGGCATCGAAGATGCCGAAATATTCGTGCGCAACGTCGACGGACCGAACATCGCGCTCCTCCGGTGGCGATGCGCAGGCGACCAGCGGGCACGGGAAATCGCGTCTCTGTTGCGGACACCTCAGCTTCAGGGACAGAAGGCGATGGTCTTCGTGCCGTCAACGAACGTCGGCGAAGAGTTGCAAGCGGCGGTCCGCGATCTGGGGCTCGAGGTGCCACTCTACCATTCCAAGCTCGGGAACGCATGGGAACGACAGGAACTCGTCAAGCGCTTCCTTGGGCAAAGCAAGCCGGTCGTCGACCAGATCATCTGCACCAACGCCTTTGGCATGGGCCTCGACGTCCCGAACGTCCGCCTCGTGATCCATTGGCAGCAATCGGCATCAGTTGAAGACCAGCTACAGGAGTTCGGCCGCGCCGGAAGGGATGGGAAGCCTTCGGTGGCGGTCATGTTCCACAATGGTTCGAGCGTTGGTCGCGATATCTCAAGGCTGCGTTTCATGGCCGAGAAAACGGTGGAGGCTGCACAGGTCTCTGCGCTCGATCCGAAGCAAATGCTGGAGCAGCGGTATCATCAAATCGACGAGGTTAACGAGCTGATGAGAACCCAGTCCTGCATCCGCGCCGCAATCTCGGAATATTTCCAAGGCCCGAAGACTACTCGGCGGCCTAGCCTTTCGGTCAGGATTCTAAATTGGGCATTCGGCACCCGAACGAAGTCTAGGCGGTTCCAATCCTGTTGCGATCATTGCGACAAGGCGGAGATCAAACGGCACGGAATGGCGGGCTACGTTGCCCGTGTCATTGCCGGCTAGGTTTACGGGTCGACGAGCCCGTGAATAGCAGCGGACCGCGCCTGATCATCTTCCCGCTCGGATCATCGCCTTGGCAATCGCCAGCTCGGCCTCGATCTTGGCGGTTTCCTTCTGAGCCATGTTGTCGGAAGCAATCAGGCGACGAACGGCACGCATTACTTCGCCGCGCCGCCACCCAGCTTTCAGCATGCAGGTACGATTGCCTGGAAGTCGGGTTCCATCGCTTCCTGGCAATCAATCTCGCGGTCGGCATACTCGCCGTATCGGCGGGGAGGGGAGATCATAGGAATTCCTCTCCTTCTGCACGATGCTCGAAGCAAAACTAGTGCGACGGCTGCCTCGGCCGGGCGAAGCCAAATCCAGTGTCCTTCCCACACAGCGGAATTGACGCGTGCGGCGACTACTTCATACAGCTGTCCGGGTGCGGGTCCTGCACGATCTCGCCGGGCCAGACTTCCAGAGCGCTGCCCGGTGGTTCAAGAAGTACGAGAAGGCGGTAAGGGATGGCTATCGCGACCGCGCTCTATCCGCTCGGCAGCGCCAGCAGGAAGGCGGGCGACCTGGTGTCCGCGTACGCTTGGTTGAACGCCTATGCGGCGCGTGGGTCGGCGAATCCCGACACCATCGAGCTGCGGGATGGGATCGCAGGGCAGATGTCATCAGATCAGGTACAGGAGCGGTCCACCGCTTGGTGCGAAACCGCGGGAGGGCGCTGACCCGCGTTTCCATCAACGGCTCATTATCTGCTATCGACCAGCCTTCACCTTCGTCAAGGCCCCAATCCGGTACCCGGCGAACGCCATGACGGCGATGGTCCCGATGGCCCAGTAAAGCGGCTCGCCAGGGAGGCTGACTCCGTAGAAGTCGACATAGCTGCCGATGCGTTTGCCATCGGCGATGATGGCGCCGACCTGTTCCGCGGGAATGCCTCCCGGAACAGGGCTGCCATCCAGCGTCTGGATCATGTTCACGCCCGGAAGGCCGATGATGACTAACCCGACCAACGCGCCGACGGCCGTGGCCACCGCTGGGATCAAGATGTTCCGTATCAAGTGCACTCCTAGCCGTCTTTGTCAGCTGCGCCTGCTATAGCGATAGAACAGCATCGCGACCGCCACGGCGGACACTACTGTGGAGAGCGACAAACATTGGTAGGCGACGGCGATCTTCTCTCCGCAGGTCGCTATCCCGCACGTCGTCTCCACCCGTTCGTAGAGGGTGCCCAGCGCCGACTGCAGAAGCCAAAGCGCTATGAAGAAAACGCCTGCCGAGATGACGAGGCCCAATTGATCCTACCTGCCATGAAATCCCCTCCGATGATGCTCATGTACTTAGGTGTCGAGCATATCCCAGTCATCGCCCATCATCCATCTGAGCGCCGACAGCTTTCCGTTCAATGATGTCGCGGGTATTATTGCGCCGCCGAACAAATGCGGCATCTCCTCGCGTGAGGTGTTTGAACGTTCTGGCCGCAGCATCAGGTCGTGACTAATAACGTCGCGCAACTCGCGAATCCTTTCGCGCTTTGTTATGAAGCGGCTTGGCGGCCCGATAGCTCGGACCGTTGGGACATGCATTTTACGCAGGATCAGCTGCAGGCGATCCCCGACGCTTTGGTGGACACGTCCGGCATTTGCTGCCTAATGCCGGAAAACCGTATAGGCATATAGGCATGCATCATTGCATCATCAGAGCAACGACCGCGTGGTCGATCGCAAGCCGGGCCGCTATTCGACGGAGGACATCGTCACCGATGTAGGGACCGCGCTCAGTCATGGCGCCGATTTTGTGCGTCACGAGCTCGAAGGCGAGAGATTGCCGCGACTTGCGATGGTTGCCTGTCAAAAGTGCCTTCTGCCCGTGCGACGGCTACGAAATCGGGGCCAGATTTCAGTCTGTAGTGCCGTTCTTCAGGATAGAAGACAACCGGAATGTCCTGGTAGCCTGCAGCGGCGTATAGCGAAAACCGTTTCCAGCCGTCTTGAAAGGTCTCGTCTGCGAAGCTGAAGAATGGCCGGCCACCTGTCTTCTTCGGGAAACCTGGCCACGTGGTAGCCCCCTGAGCTTTCCCTCGGGCGGGTTGAGGAAAGTCGAGATCGTCTCCTCTTCAGTGGCCGCACCCGCCATAGCTTCGTCTGCCGCGATTGATTTCAGCAGATCGATGGTTTGCCACAAGGCAACGCCGAATTCGACCTCGCCGTATGCGTTTTCGAAATTGGGCATCAGGGGCCCTAAGGACACGGGTGTAGTGGCGATTGTGCTCGCCGCTGTTTTGGATGTACTCGTTCCCTTTCGGATGCTTCCAGGACCTGGCTGCAAATGGCAAATCAGAGCGGCGACCGCACTGAGGTACTGGGGCCGAAATCATATAGAATGGTGACGACCGACGAGTCGCTTGGGGACGCCGATGAAGATGAAACGACTTGAGAAGATGCGCGTGGGCGGCACCGGTAGCAAGATGCAACTGACTATCCAGCCGCCTAAGACGCCGGATGGTAGGGTCTATCGGTATTCGCCTAACCTTGCTGCCCATCCAAGACACTTCGTGCTGGGTGAACGAGTCGCCGGCTTCGTAGCTGATCCAAACAAGGTTACGCGTATGAAGCATGCGCCCGGCACTCCGGGCACAGTCTGCCCCTACAGCGGCGTCAGGGCGGAGGATGCGGAGTTCTTGCATCCGGACGATCGAAAGGCGGCCATCAAGATGGTGGAGCATGCGGCGCTCGAGGACATTCAGGACGCGATCTCGGACATGTTTGTTGGGGTCGCGCGCGGCAGCAAGTCGTTGTCCTATAAGCCTGCTCCTCGGAGGAATCGTCCACGCCCGCGGTTTGGACGCCGCGACTTGATGCGGCTGCTGGTTTGCGACTGCTGCGGACGAGACTACGGGGTCTTTGCGATCGCGCTTTTCTGCCCCGATTGCGGAGCCCTCAACTTGGCGCTTCATTTCGCCCGCGAAGCCGAACTGGTCGGACAGCAGGTAGATCTGGCGGAGGCCTTGGGCAAGGATCGCCAGGAGTTGGCCTACCGACTGCTTGGAAATGCGCACGAGGACGTGCTCACCGCCTTCGAGGCGACACTCAAGGTCGCGTACGCCTATCGCATCCAGAATCGACCTCCAGGAGCGGCGCCCGTGAAGCCCCTTGGCAACGACTTCCAGAACGTCGACAAGGGCCGTAAGCGCTTCGATGAGTTCTCGTTCGATCCCTTCGCCGAGCTCGATGCGCAGGAGCTGGCGATGCTTTCTCTCAACATTCAAAAGCGACACTTGATTGGGCACAATCTCGGCGTGGTGGACGCAAAGTTCGTCCAGCATGCGAAGGAGGCAAAGTTGGGCGAGACCGTCGAGTTGGTTGCGGCCGACATCCGGTCCTTTGCCAATCTCTGCTGCAAGGTCGTCCGTCGCATCGATGACATGCTGGCGGGCCTGCCATTGCCGTTGCCTGCGATACAGACCGGAGAGGAAGTGATGGCTTCGCCCACCGAGACCATCGGCGATCTGAGCCCAGAAGGCACGGCCGTGGGCAAATGGATCTGCATGACATCAACCGACGGCCTGCCCGGTCACGTAGACGAGAACTCCCTGGTCGAGGCCTTCCCGAATCTGTCGATGGATCAACTAGCCGAGGCGGCCGCCGACCTCGCCGAGGATGGCTTCGTGACACTGACCCACCTTATCTCGGAACGGTTGCCCCGAGTGGATGTTAGCGAAGAGCTATTCCTGACATTCGACCCGACTTGCATGGGGAGCGATCCTGTCGCCGATGCGCGACAGCTCATTCCGCTCATCCTGCCAAAGGATTCCGTGGACGTGCCCGCACTCCACGCGGAGAGCGGCCTGCCGCTGCGTCGGTTCAACCCCGCCGTCGGGCTAATTCTTTCGAAGGTGGGCGAGGGGCGCGTCTCTGATGCCTGGGTCGAGGGATATCCAACACCATACTTCCTGTTAGCCGATTCCGATCGCGTTGCGATCAGGCGCTTGGCACGGCAACTTGAAGGCTGACGCCGGCGCCAAGCCTCGCGGATTGGGAAATGTTTTCCCGGCGTGGAGCACCGCCGTCGAAAATGTTGTCGAGAACCCACCACCGCGGCTGTGATCGCTGCTATGGGAAGGCTAGATCGGACCCGACCTAGTTCTGTAGAAGTAGCGAAGGCATTTCCAGCGGATTCACCTACGGTTCAGATGGCTCCGTTTTTTGCAGGGGATGTCGACTCCCCTGGATCGCTTACGTACGTGAGCGGCCATGGTCACGAGTGCCCTTTCTTTCGCACGCATATGACCCTCGCCATCCGGTGAGCGACGTCATTTATCGTGCAAAGAAAGGAACCAAATCTTGGAGTACGCTTCCCTCAGCGCCTTGGCTCGCTTCCGCCGGCGGACCGGCTAGCGCTGGGAAGTGCTTTATCTCCGCGAGCGCGACCGCTACCAGAAGGCGGGCGAGGTCTTCGACTGGTCCGAGCTGCCTGTCGACCCGGGCACGCTCTCCTAGATGTTTGATGCCAGGCTTTGATGGGGCATCCTTGTCCTCCGAATCGAAGGAGGCACTATGGGCCAGGTTCTCCATGGCAGCGCCACGACGACAGAGGCGGTCCGTCGAGCGATACAACATAGTCATGTCTGGACGGCGCCCGCTGATCAAGGGTTGTTTTTTCGGCGATGGGACGGTCGCGGGTGCGGTCATGTCTCCGGCCTGTTGTTGCGGTACTGTGACCGCTGGCCCTGATGGTGTCCGCTGATTCTTTGGCCTGATCAAGAGAACGAGCTCGAAGCTCCGACTATGCTGCAGGCTTGGGGATGTGTCCTCGTCTGTTCCCATCACGTCATTGTCACCCTCGATTCCGGCTCACGGCCTCAGCCGCTTCTGCTGTTACTCCGGTGTTTCGGCATAGCGTGCGTCATCACGCATGAGCGCGAAGGCGATGCGGGCAAGCTTGTTGGCGGTCGCCACGGCGACAAGCTTGAACGGCTTGGTCTCCATCAGGCGATCGGCCCAGCTTCTCAACGCGTCGCTGCAGCGTTTGCGATGGAAGAGGACCGCGTGAGCGCCGACAACGAGCAGCTTGCGCAGATATCGGTTTCCCATCTTGGAAACGCGCCCCAGCCGCTCCTTGCCGCCTGATGAACTTTGCCGGGGCGTTAGCCCGAGGAAGGCCGCAAACTCCCGCGGGCAACGCGGAGATATCATGGATACTTGCGGCAAGCGCAGAGGCGGTGACGGGACCGATGCCGGGAATCGTCATTAGACGGCGCGCGGTGTTATCGGCTCTGGCGAGAGCCAGAATGGCCTGATCGCTTTGTCCGATCTCATGATCGAGTTCATTCAGCCGACGCACGATAGGCAACAGCGCCGGGCGTACGATCGCCGGGATCATGTCGTTGCCTTCCATGATGAGAACCGCCAGAGCACGGGCATTGTTCGGTCCCTGCGCGGCGATGAGCCCGATCTCAGCCAGATGGCTGCGCAGGGCATTGAGCAGTTGCGTGCGTTGCGCCACCAAAAGTTCGCGCACCTTATGGCGCATGAGCGCAGCCTGGTTCTCGACCGATCGTACCGGTACAAAGCGCATGGAGGGCCGCGTCACCGCCTCGCAGATGGCCGCTGCATCAGCGGCGTCATTCTTCTGGCGACGGACATAGGCCTTCACGTACGCTGGCGGCATCAGCCGCACATCATGGCCAAACTTTGCCAGTTCGCGAGCCCAATGATGGGCCGAGCCGCATGCTTCCATGCCGATCAGGCACGACGGCAGACGCTCGAAGAATGCCAGCACATCTTTGCGCCGTAGCGCACGAGACATGACGACACGGCCGGCAGCGTCGACAGCGTGGACCTGGAAGACATGCTTGGCCAGATCGAGGCCGATGGTGGCTACAGCATTGAGTTCGATGGTAGTCTTTTCCATGGACGGTGCTCCTTCAGATGAGTGCTCGACAGCAGCCATCTTGGCACGCCTCTCACGAGGATAATGCCGTTGCGGACGCCGTCCACCCCATCAAGAGAGCCTGAGAGCCCTGGCCAAGCGCTATGGGATCAACCAGAAGACGGTCGCGAAGTGGCGGGAGCGAACCTCAACAGCCGACCTGCGGACGGGGCCAAAAGAGCCGCGGTCGACGGTTCTTTCCGTCGAGGAGGAGGCGGTCATCGTCGCCTTCCGGCGCTACACGCTACTGCCGCTCGACGATTGCCTCTATGCGTTGCAGCCGACGATTCCGCACCTGACGCGATCTTCATTGCACCGCTGCCTGCAACGCCATGGCATTGGCCGTCTGCCCGATGTCGAGGGCGACAGGCCGGCGAAGAGGAAGTTCAGGAGCTACCCGATCGGCTACTTCCACATCGACGTTGCCGAGGTGCGAACCGAACAGGGCAAGCTGCATATGTTCGTCGCTATCGACCGCACCTCGAAGTTCGCCTTCGTCGAGCTGCACGAGAAGGCCACCACCGCCGTCTCCAGAGACTTCCTGCTGCGCCTGATCGCGGCCGTCCCCTACAAGATCCATACCGTGCTCACCGACAATGGCATCCAGTTCACCACGCCTGGTGCAGGAGGGTCGGCCGTTCCCCTCATCAAGGAGGCCATCGCAAATGGCGAGCGCTTCCGGGCGCATGCTTTCGAATATGCCTGCGCCACAAACGAGATCGAACACCGGACCACCAAGGCCAGGCACCCGTGGACCACTGATGTGATCGACAAGAGCCTTTTTGATAAATCTGCGCTATTCTCCTGTCGCGCACGGACGACCGCGTGGCGAAGAGCAGGGTCCGAGGTGAGAGCCCTGCCGCGCAGCTTCTATCGTCGCACCTCGTTTGCGGCATCCGTGCGCGCCTTTCTCGGGCCTCGCGGGTTCCAACCGGCGACGAAGCGTGCATAGGCGCCCTCGGCCTGCTCCACCCAGCGGCGCTCTTCTTCCCGGTGGCTCTTGATGTTGTAGGCGTGCGCGGCCCCCTTTTGGCCGCGCACAGCCTTGCTCCCGGCCTTGAGTTCCACATCGCGCAGCTTCTTGGCATGCAGGGAGGGTCGAGCCCACGCGTAACTCTCGCCCTTCATCAACAGATGCCAGATCACGACAGCGAGTTTGCGTGCGGTCGCCACGGCCGCGATATGCTGTCCGCGCCGGGCTCGCACGCGCAGGAAGAAGGCTCGCAACGGTCCGGGAGCACGAGCGGCCGCCCAGGCCGCCTCGACGAGCATGCCGCGCGCATGACCACGGCCCTGCTTGGTGATCCGCCCATGGTAGGCCGGACCTGGCCCGGACTGTCGGACGCTTGGGTTCAACCCGAGATAGCTCACGAGCTTCTGCGGATCGTCGAAGCGCGACACGTCGCCGATCGCCGCCTTCATCGCCAGCGCGACGGTCATGTCGACGCCGGGAATGGTCATCAGCCGCTTCACGCCTTCATCCGCGAGAGCCGAGCGGGCAAGATCGCGTTCGATGACCTGGAGGTCTTCGCCCAACCGGTCGAACTCGCGCAGATGCCGATCGATCGCGAGGCGCTCGTCCTGCGGTACGACCTGCTCGCTCAACCATGACGGCCCTTAGTGCCGCACAGGTCGGCATGCGGGCAGGACGGTATCAGGTGGCTATGAAGGATTGACTGGATGACGTTCTTCAATCGAGATCTCTGTCGGACAATCTGATTGCGCCGTGTCACCTGTCGACGCAGAGCCTGCGTCGGCTCATCCGGAATCCAGACTTCCGGCAGGAAACCGCTGGCATAGAGCTGCGCCAGAACGCTGGCATCGATCGTATCCGTCTTGATCTTGGCATAGGCGATGATGCGCACCTGCTTGGGGTTTGCGATCACCACTTTCTTCACATGCGGCGCGACAACCGCGGCGGCCGAGGATGCGTTACCCGTCGCCTCGATCACCACGACATCATCCAACGACAGCTTTCTTGCGAAGGTATCCAGCAGATCGCGCCGCATGACGACACGACCCAGCCGCCTGAGCCTGCCGTCCTCCCAAGCTACCGCCTCGGCGAAGGCGCGGTGGATATCCAGTCCGATGATGCGCATGCCCGTTCCTCCTTCTTGGCTCGGTCAAAGACGGGAGCTGGCGGGCAACACGACATCTACTGATCCGCGCTCGCAGCGCATCCGGGAAAGTCGCGAGGGGCGGCCATGTAACGAGCTCGGGCTCTCAGCCCACGGTCTATTGACGGCCTGCCTGCACCTTCGTGCTCCCGGTGCCCCACGTCCCGGATGGGCTCACCATAAGGCCGTTCCAAAACAAGAACAGCGGGACATGCAGGCACCACGGATCACATACCGGATAACGGTCAGGTCGAAAGGATGAACCGCACCATCAAGGACGCCACCGTCAAGCGCTTTTACTACGAGAGCCACGACCAGCTTCGCAGCCACTCAACCCGAACGCTTCAGGCTAAATCCGCTCCAGCAAATGCCGGGACTAAACATCTAGCAATGCAGGGCCGCTTTTCGGGCGGCTTCTCCCCAAAAAATACTGAGTCCAACGTGGCATTCGAGGATGCCGCGGTTGCTGGCGTGCACCCCAATCCCGGGGAGCGCTGCCGCCCTTCAATCAATTCGTGTATCGAGATCCGGTCGAGCGCGGGCTCGACGATCAGGTGCTCGTTTTGCAGACATCATCCAGGCGAGGGCTTTGGCCCGCCGGCTCCAGCGACGCCGTGTCTCGATCTTTGCCGCTCCTGCCTATATGGCAGGGGCATCTGACCCGCCGCGGCTGATTTCTTAACCCGGCCACGGCATCTTCGATCGTCACCGGGATTCTGGATTTGATATCTGCCGAGTCTCGGGCAATCATCTTTTGTGTGCCCATGAAGAACGATCGCCGAATCCCAACCAACGACCGCATGATCCGCGACGCAATGAAGGCGGCGCTGGTTTCAAGGCATGCTGGCGCCGACGCCGTTGTGGTGGAGGAACTGAAGACAGCCCGGGGATCCGGGCGGCTCGACCTTGCAGTCATTAACGGCAGGATCGAGGGCATCGAGATCAAGAGCGATCTCGACACGCTCTCTCGGCTGGAAAGGCAAATCGGTTTTTTCGGCGCGGCCGCTGACAGGATGACATTGGTCGCCGGGGAGCGCCACCTTTCAGAGGCGACGGCGAGAGTGCCTGACTGGTGGTCCTTGGTCAGCGCCACGGTTTCTTCGGGAGGGCACACCATTTTGAGAACCGTAAGACGCGGCCGATTGAACAAGGATCAGCAAAGCGAGGCTCTGGCACGTTTGCTTGAGCGCGACGAGCTGGTGACGCTGCTTGAAGGATTCGGCTTGGATAAGGGCTTCCGGACCGCCTGCTATGACGACTTGGCAGACCGGGCGACCGCGGCGCTGGGTCAGAAGGACCTTGCGGCCGGAGTACGCCGTCTTCTGAAGCGAAGGGCGGAGCTCTGTTCCAGGTATCAGACCGGAGCCTTCGGCAAGAATGCTGTCATCTGTCGCGGGCGAAGCGGCTGATATGTTGGTTTGCCCTGACCGAGAGCCACGCTGCAGGGACAACGAATTTCACGCCGTCGACGGTCGTCGATCCATCCGCAACCTTCTTGACGACAGATGTGCCCCAGCACTCAGTCCTGCTTTTCCATTCGCCAGACGCGACCGTTGCTAGTGCGCATCGCCCGTACCCAGTTCGGTCGGAGTTCCGTTCCTCCAGTTCGATGCGCCAATGGCCGTCGAGGGTGAGGTCGACATGGGGGAACCAGCCGTTGCTGCCGCTTCTGGCCGATCTCTTCGGCAGCGACGCATGATCACCGTACTCGACTTGCCCATGAGCCTGAGACGCGTTCATAGACAGTCGCTCCTCCATCGGAAGAAGCCGGGGCAGATCACGCAGCGACGACGATGGAAAACTCCCGCTGACGAGCGCCTTTCGGACATGCTGGAAGGACTCGCCAGATGCATTCCTGAGGGAGCGAAGTGCAGATTCCGTAGCGGCGCTTGCTGACGAGACACGGTTTCGGACAGCGCCGGCATCCAAGATTAGGAACGCGCTGCCGGGTTGCCGAAGCGCCGAAAGGCCGCGGCCAGCCAGCCCGACCTGTAGCTGATCTTCGGGGTCGACCCGGAACGCCACGGCGATGCCGCTGGCATTTGCTGCCTCAATCTGAGCCGTGACAGCCTCTGCCGAGACTAGACGCACAACCGGCACCATCCCTGCATGCGCACTTGCCATGCGTATCCATGAGACAGACCCGGTCACCGGATCCTTCAAGCCGCTCAGGTGCGCGTTGAACTGTTCGGTCTCACGTCGCAACTCGGCATAGTGAGCAAGTTCCTTTTCGGATCGGTCGCGCGACGGCGTACCGCGTTTTCAGCCTTCTGGCGCCTTTTGTCCGCTGCTTCTGCCTCGGTAGTAAGGGGGCGCGGAGTCTTGTCGAAGTCGACGATCACAGGACGGCCCTGCGACGCATCGGACACGAGTTCGATCGAGTCTGAAAACGAGTCGGCCCGGGTCTGGCGCGTCAACGTCACTATCCGGATGATCGAATCCTTTATCGTCTCCGTGCAGTGAGCGTATGCCTTGAATTCGAATGGCCTCGTACTGAAGGATGGAAAGTAATGCTTTGACAACATGCCTTGCAATAGCCCCGTGAGTCGCGCCGTGACTCTGATCAATAGCAGAAACTCTTCCAGAACCAAGCCTTTGTTGTCTCGCAATAGGCATGCGCTTCCAAGGGCAGTGTATGAGCGGGATACGATTGCAAACTCTCGGACCTTAACTTGTTATCCAAAAGTCTGTCGACGACGTTCGAAAACCGCTGACAAACAACGACAAGAGCTTATATGAGGAGCGTCAATACGGAACTGTCGTCAGGGTGACATTTTTGCTTTCCGTCGGTTGTTGCGGCATCCATGGTCTGAGCCCGATTGCAAGACGCGGCTCGTTGCCAAGCCAGATCCAACTTATATACGGTCGCTGTTTGAGACAGCGGCACCAACATCCCGCTTGCGGCGGACAAGGGCTCAGCAGGACGAGACCATTCTGAAGCGCGGGCATTTCAAGCCAGACTCTTGTTCGGTTCGTCCCACCTGGATCCGCCAGGACTGATCGGGTCCTGGAAGATTATGGAATTCAGTTTGATGAGTAACGCATCAGGCAGTCTTCACGATCGCCCCCTCGATGACCACGCCCGCATTGACGTATTTCCACAGAGACGAGCAGCTTGCGGGCGAGCGCGACGATCGTCGTCTTCGCGAGACGGCCGCCGTTCTGCTTGACTCGGTCCTGGAACCACAAGGTGAGCGCTGATCGCGGTTGATGGCGCACCCACAGCCAGGCCGTCTGGATCAGCGTCGTTCGCAGCCTTGGATTGCCGGCTTTCGATACCCCCTGGTCGTGATCGACCGAGCCGCTCTGCCAGGGTGTCGGCGCGAGGCCCGCATAGGCGGCAACCTGTCGTCGGTGTCGAAGTGACGCGACAGCCCCTCCGACCACAAGACGGCGGCAAACTCCGGCCCGATGCCCTTCAGATCGAGCAGCATCGCCGGTGCTGGCGAGACGACCGGCACGCCAGCAAGCATGGCATCGCGCGCGGCCTCGACCGCCTTGATCTGCTCCAGCAGCAGTTCGAGCCTGTCGAGTTCGCGGCCGACCTGCGCCTGCTCTTGTGGCTCACACTACATCATCAAACGTGGCCGAATCCATTGGGCGGGCAAGATGTGTCGCGAGCAGATCGAAGCCGGCCGCGCCTATGACCGCCTTCTCAAGCGCGGCGCCCAGCCGAAGAAGCTCAGGGCCATCCTCGCCTGGTTCAAGCGCCTGTGGACCAAGTTCATTGGAACCTGCAGCTGACGGCATCGCCAATGCAAGCACAGATCAGATTGACGATGCCTTCGGGAAAGCCGGCCTCCGCCGCGAACGCAACCATTGCCCCTGCAACAAGCCGCGTCTGTTCCGCAGGCTTGACGATGACGCGCAGCCCGATGCCAGCGCCGGCGAGATCTTGCGCGCGACCATTGAAGACGAGAAAATTCCACGGGTGATCGTGCCAGCAACGCCGATCGGCTACCAGCATCCGCCGGTCGGTCGAGGGCGGGGGAGATCGTCTCGCCATAGAGGCGAGGGCCCTTCGGCTTCCAGGCGGGCAGCGCCGTCATTGTGCCGCTCGGCAACTATCTGCGTGTTGACATGGCTGCTTTCTGGCAACCGGACGACGCCCTCTTCGACCTGCTGCGCGACAAGGAGATCGCCAATGCAATGCTGGCCGATCTCGCCGGCAAGCATGTCGCCGACGGAAATGTCGCCGAGAAGGTCAAGACGCAAAAGAAGATCATCCGCGACTTCCTGTCGAGCGAGAACGGCCGCAGACAAGTCGAGGCGGGGCCGCCAACTGGATGAAGTTTCCGGTCGAAAGCTACACCGATCGCGGCGGCTCCGCACCGCCGATCAATGGGCCAGGGTCCAGCCGCTGTTCGTCCGCCAATAGGTGCCAACCCGGGCGGCGGCTCTTTCGAGTGCCGCCGCCCCTATTGCCTGCCGCTGGAATCTTGTCAGATGTGAAAAACAGGGATCCGAACAGCCTTGGCCTGCGCAAGCCTATTGTGCGTTGCACAAAATCCGACGCGCGGCTAACGGTCTTCCGCTGCGGGAATCGGGCTTGGACACCAGCGGCGAGGCAGTGAGAACCGATGCTTCGTCGATATCGCATTCATAGCTGAGGACCTTCATGACCCTTTCGAGCCCTGACAAATCCGGCGCCGCCAGTCTCGAGGCCATCGCGCGAAACGGCAGCGTACTGCGCCGCATCGCCGCGCGCATTCCGACCTATCTGTCGGACATTCGCGAGAACCCGGCATGGCTGCCGATGTTCGTGCTCGCCCGCACCATGTCGGTCCGCAGGATGCACTGGCGTGGGGCAAAGCCGGTTCGCATGTCGCAAAAAGTCCACGACACGATGTTTGCCGGCGTCAATCGCCAGGACGTTGTCGAGGCGCTGCGGTCGGACGGGCTGTTTTGCGGGCTCCTCCTGCCGACTTTCATCCATGAGGAGATCGCCGCCTTCGCCCGGTGCACGCATTGTTTCGGCAATTTCGATCGCCGTCTCGAATTCATGCCTGAGGACCATGCCGAGGCCGAGAAGCGTTTCGGCCGCTCCCTGCTCAGCGGCCACTATTTCGAGCGCATCCTCGACTGCAAGGCAGCGGTCGCCATCCAGAACGACCCGCTGCTGCTCGACATCGCCGCGCATTATCTGGGCGCTCAGGCGAAACTGATCACCACACGCGTGTGGTGGAGCTTTCCCACCGACCAGGCTTCCGACGCCGACAAGAACCGTGCCTCGCTCGGGAAGTATCATTTCGATCTCGATGACTGGCGGATGCTGAAATTCTTCTTCTATCTGACGCCGGTCGACGAGGGCACCGGCCCGCATGTCTATGTCCGGGGCAGCCACATGCGGCGCATCCTCAAGCATCAACTGACGCTGCTCGTCGGCCATCCGGCGCAAGAGGTTCTGAACGTCTATGGCGATGACAGCCCCGTCACGCTGACCGGCCAAGCCGGCCTCGGCTTTGTCGAGGATCCGTTTGGCTTCCATATGGGCACCGTGCCTTCGCGCACGCCACGGCTGATGATGGAAGTCGGCTTCGGCGTGTCGCCGCCCTCGCGCCGGCGCTTCCATGGCGAGCCTGTTATTCGCTGATCTCGCAAAAGTCCTGAAAACAGCCTTCCCCAGGTCACACGCCTGGTTCTCCCTTGGGCAAGCTGGTGCCATGGCCTCGTCATGGGGTCAGCTGACACATGACTGGATCGAGGTCATCCGACGCCGGTTGGCCTCGACTGACCCAGATCAAGGCCATGTCCTTATCGTCGTGGTTTAATCGGCCAGTTCTTCAGTGGAAAAACGCATGTGCTGACCGGCAGCCTGGTCGTCGCTCCCATCATCTGGAAAATCCGGACCATACGGCAGGCAAATGACGCTTCACCAGCCAGGAACCGACGTGAGAAACGCGCTTGAGGCGACGCGGCGGGCCATGGATCGTAGCGCGCTCGATGCACGACATGCGGCTCGACGCCAGCAGCGTCTCACGAAGAGAGCCGACGCGCTGGCTGCCCGTTGATGGCCGGCTGTGACGACAGCTTCGACATCATTGTCGTTGGCGCCGGGCCGGTCGGACTTTCCTTCGCCGCATCGCTTGCCCCCAGCGAGCTCAAACTGGCGGTTGTCGAAGGGCAGTCCCTGGAAAGACTGGCAAGTCCGGCTTTCGACGGTCGCGAGATCGCGCTCACCCACGCCTCGATTGGCATCCTTCGCGAGCTCGGCGCCTGGGATGTTATCCGCGCTTCGGACAAGTCACCGCTTCAGGGCGCACGCGTCCTCAACGGATCGAGCCCTTTTGCGCTGTGTTTCGATTCCCCCGACGAATCCGCGGAACCACTGGGCGTTCTGGTCCCGAATTGCCGGATCCGCGATGCCCTTTTCAAGATCGTCCGCTTGCAGGGCCATGTCCGCCTGCTGTGCGGCCACTCGGTCGTGCGTGCAACAAACAGCCGCCAGGGAGCAGTTATAACGCTCTCCAATGGCAGGCAGCTGACCGCTCGGCTTCTCGTTGCCGCCGATTCGCGTTTGTCCGCCACCCGCAATCTCCTCGGCATCGGCGCCGATATCAATCGGCTTGGCAACTCGATGCTGATTTGCCGGGTGAGGCACGAGCGGCCCCACCATCAGATCGCGATTGAATGGTTCGATCATCATCAGACGATAGCGATGTTGCCCCTCGCGAAAGGCGTGTCGTCGCTGCTTTTGACTTTGCCCTCAAACGAGGCCGAAGGACTGCTTGCCCTTGATGACGAGTTGTTCCTGATGGAGCTGACGAAGCGCTGTCGAGGGCGCCTCGGCAAGATGAGCCTGGCAAGCCAACGCCATGTCTATCCGTTGGTCACGACCTGGGCGCATAGGTTCCGGGCGCCGAGCGCCGCATTGATCGGCGACGCTGCCATCGGCATGCACCCGGTAACCGCGCATGGCTTCAACATCGGCCTCGGCGGCCAGAAGCAGCTCGCCCGTGGTATTGAGACAGCATGGCGCGACCGTCGAGACATTGCCAATCCCGACATGCTCCACAGATATGAAAGCCGACTGCGCCTGTCGGCGGCGCCGCTCTACCATGCTACGAATATTCTCGTCGGACTCTACTCAAGCGAGCATCCGGCGGCACGGCTTGCAAGGCATGTGGGGCTGCGCCTCGGACAACATCTTCCCTTTGTCCGTCATGGCATTGCGGCCATGCTGAGGCGGTGAACCCCAGTCACAGTGGCATTGTCCGCGCGCCGGCCTAGCAGGCTGGCGAGTGTGGTTCGATGTGAGCGGTCGCGGCTGCGCGGAAGCGTCGGCCGTGCGACACGCTCCACGACCGCTTGAAAAAATACGATCGTCATGAAATCGGAAATGCCGATCCTGAAGCGACGCGCCGATTGGTTAGTTATCTCAGGGGAATGACAGAGAGCTGGATGTGCAGCAGAGCCTCGCGGACCGCGGGGCCGAGCCCTTCCGCGCGGCGTGCTGGGACAAGTCCACGGCCTCTGATGATAAATACCTCATCGCGGAGAAAGTCGCGCATTAGCCGGTGGAGCATTCACATTAAGGCCTTTGAAGCGCAGGGTCGATTCATCCACGGCGTGGATGTGAAGTATTCGAACAATTGATTTTACGACGTTTATGGAGTGCCGCATAGAAAAATGCGAGCCGCGAGAGTCATCTTCGGACATATAAGTATGGCTGTTCATTGCCCTGTTTTCTGAAGTATACGTCGAGCATCAAACGAGGCCATGCTCACTCCAGCCATGTTCTTCGACGTTGCGCAAGCTCATCGATCTGGCTGACGCAATCAAGCCCCAAGGGCCGCTTGGGGGCATACCACCGCCAAAGCGCCGTACGCTTTCCAGACTGTTTGAGATCGGATCGCGTGACGCGTACCTCAGGAAACGGCAAGAGGAAGTCATTCTGCGCTTTCCGAAGTACGCCGGGAGACTATGCTGTGAAATGAGCTGGGACTTGCAGACTATGTCGAATTCGCCGATTTCTTTCGAAAAGCCATTTTAGCATGAAGGCTTACATAGAGTTGCTGCGCCGTTTCATCCAGGCTGACATCGTAGGTCAACCCAGCCGAACAAACCTTAGAACGGAAACACTTGCATGACCCATCCAATGCCTTCGCCTAGCCCATTTGTGATCCTTGCGATGCCGAGGGCGGGTACGCATTACTTGGAAGAACTGCTGAACGAGCATCCGAGCGTACTGAGCAATGGTGAGTTGCTCAACCCCTATGATACTAACTGGCTCGATAAGGACCGCTTGCTAGGCAGCGATCGCGAGCTCCTCGAGCTTGCCTACTTGCGTTATCCCAACGCAACCAACAAGAAGGTGACGCGCGTTGGTTGCAAGATCAACGAACCTCAGTTTCGCGAGCGTCCGGGCTTTTTTGCTGAGCTCGCTCGTTGGCCATGCCTGAAGGTCATCCTTCTAGTTCGCAGAAACACATTGGAATCGCTGCGATCGCTGACACAGGCGAGGCAAACCCGCCAATGGCTTAAGTACACTTCGGGCAACGACGCGAATCCGAGCGTCGAACTGACAGTCGCCTGCTGCGAGGCTTATTTCAAGACCGCCGATGAATTCCACAATCTCGTCGCGCGCTCCTTCGCGTCCACCGACTTGCATGTGGTCGAGTACGAGAGCCTTCTTGGCGAACCCTCTGCGTGCTTGGCAACAATTTGGGATTTCCTGGGGATTCCAGCGGCTCGGCTCTCTGGTGCCCCTATCCTTAAGCGGCAGGAAGCGCGCCCCCTGGACCAAACGATTGAGAATTTCGGAGAGTTGCGGCGTCACTTCGCAGGCGGACCTTACGCGCGATTCTTTGAGGTTGGTGACCGCCTGAATAGTCGCCACAGCGGAAAGCGACAGCCTGCCCTTCCTTAGGCTCCGGGATACCGACGTCGACGAGCTCGCTCGCCCTTCCAACAACAGCGCAGCGCTGAATTCAGGGCGAAAAAGCAACTCGACGATAAAGGGCAAGCATGGGCATCCAAACCTAGAGACCGACACACCAGCAAGGCACCGGCACCACCATCACCGCTTCCCGCGATTGGCACGTCCATGTTCATACGGCCATGGCGTAAGACATTCCAGGCCGAGCGAAACAAGATTCCGCCGGCGAGAGCCAGCGCCGGAATGGCAATAAGGGCTCGAACGGCGTCCTGAGCTGGCAACACCGGGATGCAGCACGAACATGCGCATTGGTATTGCGATGCCGGGAGTTGCTGCGTGAGACGGCGCGGGCGCACGAAATGGTCATTCACGCCGGATCGACGTGCACATGCTTGTGTCGGTCCCGCCGAACCTGTCGGTATCGCGTGCGGTGCAGCACCTGAAGCGACGCAGTTCACACAAGCTGCTGAGCGAGTTCGGGATATTGCGCAAACGCTACTAGGGCCAGCATCTGTGGGCGAGGGGCTGTTGGATTGCCACAAGCGGCAATGTGACCGACGAAATGTGGGTGGGGTACATCAAGAACCAGACACCGCCCGAGCCTGACAACAATTTCAACGTGACGTGAGTTCACGCCCTGTCCGCCCGGACGGCGGACCGATCCGGCTTTAAGCCGTAACCTGAAGCCACCGGCTGTAGCCGGTGGAGCATTCACACCCGATGCTCAGAAGGTAGCCGTAAAACTCCCTCAACGCGCAATGGGCTTCCCGGCCAGCAGTGCAGAAAATGACATAGACGGGGCGACAATGTCGGACATGCGACGTACCTGTTTAGGCTATCTGCTTGTTCCAGAATGACCTTTTATTCGGAACGGCACATGCTTGGTTGTCCGCGAGTCATTACCGAGCGAGTCTGGACACCATGCCTTTGCCGATCCTTGCGCTTGCCATTGCGTCCTTCTGCATAGGCACCACCGAATTCGTCATCATGGGACTGCTGCCGGAGGTGGCCGCCGACCTCGGCGTTTCAATTCCATCGGCCGGCCTGCTCGTCACCGGCTACGCGCTGGGCGTTGTCATCGGCGCACCGATCGTCGCCGCGGCGACGGCCCGCCTGCCGCGCAAGCCGGTGCTTGTGGGCCTCGCTACGCTCTTTGTCATCGGCAATCTGTTCTGCGCGCTTGCGCCCAATTACTGGCTGCTGATGGCGGCGCGCGTCTTCACCGCTTTCGGCCATGGCGCCTTCTTCGGCATCGGCTCAGTCGTCGCCGCGAGCCTTGTGCCGCGCAACAAAAGGGCGAGCGCGATCGCGCTGATGTTCGCCGGGCTGACGCTCTCCAACATTCTCGGCGTCCCCTCCGGCACCGCGCTCGGCGAAGCCTTCGGCTGGCGCGCTACCTTCCTTGCCGTCGTCGGCATCGGGCTGGTCTCGGTCGCGGCCATCGCCTGCCTGGTGCCTTCGGATGTCGCCGAGCCAAGCGGCGGCGGCCTGCTCGGCGAATTGCGCGTGCTCGGCAAGCTACAGGTCTGGCTGGCGATGCTGATCGCCTCGCTCGCCTCCGCCAGCCTGTTCGCTGTTTTCACCTACATCAAACCGTATCTCACCGACGTCTCCGGCCTGTCGATGGCGACCGTCACCTGGGTCCTGCTGCTCTTCGGCGCCGGCATGACCATCGGCAACATCATCGGCGGCAGGCTGGCCGACTGGAAGCTGATGCCCACGGTAATCGGCACGCTGCTCGCCATGACCTTGATGTTCGTCGTCTTCGCCAAATTCGGTGCGATAGCGATGGTTGCTATCGCCATCGTCTTCCTATGGGGTATGCTGATCTTCATCGTCGTGCCGCCGCTGCAGATCCGCGTCGTCGCGGCGGCTGCCGAGGGCCCGAACCTTGCCGCCACGCTCATCCAGAGCGCCTTCAATGTCGGCAATGCCGGTGGCGCTTGGATCGGTGGCCTCGCTATCTCCTGGGGCATGTCCTACGCCCAGTTGCCGCTGGTAGGTGCGGCGCTCGCGCTGCTAGCCGTCGCCGCCGCTGTGCTGCTGCAGTCAGTCGACCGCCGTACTGTCCTGCAGACGCGGCCAGCGGAATAGCCGCTCTGCGCATGGTAAGTCGGCGACCACCGAAATTCTGGGCTGAATAGGAAGGGTAAGGCGATGCGACAACATTCCGAGATGCGCGAGATCAAGCGGCGCACCGAGGTCGTCGGAAACTTCCCGAGCGACGATGCGATCGTGCGCCTGGTCGGTGCAATCCTGCTCGAACAGAACGACAGCGCTTCGTCAGCTCCATCAGGAACAACTCATCATCAAGGGCAAGCAGTCTTTCGGCCTCGTTTGAGGGCAAAGTCAAAAGCAGCGACGACACGCCTTTCGCGAGGGGCAACATCGCTATCGTCTGATGATGATCGAACCATTCAATCGCGATCTGATGGTGGGGCTGCTCGTGCCTCACCCGGCAAATCAGCATCGAGTTGCCGAGCCGATTGATATCGGCGCCGATGCCGAGGAGATTGCGGGTGGCGGACAAACGCGAATCGGCGGCAACGAGAAGCCGAGCGGTCAGCTGCCTGCCATTGGAGAGCGTTATAACTGCTCCCTGGCGGCTGTTTGTTGCACGCACGACCGAGTGGCCGCACAGCAGGCGGACATGGCCCTGGAAGCGGACGATCTTGAAAAGGGCATCGCGGATCCGGCAATTCGGGACCAGAACGCCCAGTGGTTCCGCGGATTCGTCGGGGGAATCGAAACACAGCGCAAAAGGGCTCGATCCGTTGAGGACGCGTGCGCCCTGAAGCGGTGACTTGTCCGAAGCGCGGATAACATTCCAAGCGCCGAGCTCGCGAAGGATGCCAATCGAGGCGTGGGTGAGCGCGATCTCGCGACCGTCGAAAGCCGGACTTGCCAGTCTTTCCAGGGATTGCCCTTCGACAACCGCCAGTTTGAGCTCGCTGGGGGCAAGCGATGCGGCGAAGGAAAGTCCGACCGGCCCGGCGCCAACGACAATGATGTCGAAGCTGTCGTCACAGCTGGCCATCAACGGGCAGCCAGCGCGTCGGCTCTCTTCGTGAGACGCCGCTGGCGTCGAGCCGCATGTCGTGCGTCGAGCGGACTGATCTGCAACGAGCGTCAAACCGACCGCGAGCTCGACTCGCCTACGCACTGGCATCCAGGCTCAATTCCAAGCTCATCCACTTCGTGCCTCGCGACAACATCATCCAGCACGCCGAACTCAGGAAGATGTCAGGGATCCAGTATGCGCCGGACTCCAAACAGGCAGGGGAGTTGCAAATAGGTGGATGAATCTTGACACCGGAGAAGGAGACCAGCCCCCGCGAATGTAGGCTTCGACGGTCGAGTGCTGGACGAATTTCCAATCAACTGAAGGCTCAAACGACAACGGAAGTCGGGTTGTAGCTCAAGCGGGCCACGCGTCTCTCAAAGCTAAGCCGACCGAGATCTACTGGATCGTACCTGATCGGGCTCTGCAACCCCGACCAGCTGACGCCCAATCGGGCGCTGATGCTGGAGCCAGGGAAGCGGGTCACTGTCTCCATTTCTAACTTGTTGTGCCCTGCCCTTTGAAAGGACTTGGCGACACTTCTACTTTGCTGAGGGCGCGACAATCGAACTTGGTTGCAACCATCTTTATAAACCAATGCAGCTACTACGGTTGATTTGATGATGATGCCTCCATCCGGGCTTCGGCGCATCTGACGGCCCGTGGCGGCGCGAAAGACGGTCAGCAGTTGCAGCGCCGGCGCCACGCGCGACCAGATCGTTCTCGAGACTTCTCGACCATGCCGGGTTTTCCGAACGGCGCTCCCAGACACCACGCGCTGCGACCATCGGAAGCCAATCTCCTCAGGTCGGCTGCTCCGGGCCGATATGATGAAAGACTCCAGCGAAGGGACCGCGGACACGGGCGTTGAAGCCCTCCACCGAATTGACGTGGACGGCGTCACGAACATCCTCACCACTGGAAAGCTTCAGTGTCACGTGCTTGGCAACGCTCTCACCAACGGCCATGAATGCTTTCCACTCGTCGCTCATCAATTGAGCTCTCGATTCCATCCAGAGCTGCGTCGCGAAGCGTAGGTCAACGGTCGCTCGCGTTTGCTGACGTCTAACAGTCGGGTCCATCCTCCACTTGATCGCCGCTTCTGCACGAGGCGCAGACATGCCGCTGGCGGCCGCTCTTGAGGCAGGTTGTGTCACCGACAGCCGCCATCGGTGCCGTCGCATTATGGGCCCATCAAGCACGACCAGAAAAGGTTCAGATCAGCGCTTTTGAAACACATGGGCTGAGCATCCATAGCGTGGATGCTCGCGATCTAAACAATCGATTTTACCAATCCGAGCGGGTCGTTCATAGACCGCCCACATGACGTGCACCGCCGTTGCACCACCGCGTGAGGCACCAAAAAAGAACCCGAAAAAGAGGAAGTCTTCGCATGCGCTCTGACGTGCAGTGGAGGTTGTGCTGGGAAAATGAGTTGCGGCTTTCGGATCACCTCGAACTCTCTGAATTCTTCCGAAAGACCTACGAGCCTGTCGGAGCCTTTAGTGGAAAGCAATTCGCTGGCGGTCGAAGTTGGGCCGGTGCAAGGCCGGAGGTGCGCGCAATCTCCTATGATGTGCACGGGGTAGCGGCTCACTTGGGCCTGCTGCGCCGATACATCAAAGTTGGCGCCGCGGATCTGCTTGTCGCTGAACTCGGTCTCTACGGGGTGCGTCCGGATCTTGAGGGGCTAGGAATCGCCCGTTCGATCAGCGCGATGTATCCAGTGCTGCAGCAGCTTGGCGTTCCATTCGCTTTCGGCACGGTTCGGCACGCGCTGCGGAACCATGTTGGCAGGTTCTGCCGCAAAGGCTTGGGGAGCATTTTGTCGGGCGTTCGCGTGCGTTCAACCCTCCCGGACTTGTACCCCGATCTGCCTCCCACGCGAGTCGACGACGACGTACTCGTCATGGTGCTCCCAATTGGACGCTCAATCAGCGAGTGGCCGGCCGGCACCTTGATCGATCGGAACGGTCCAGAGCTATGAAGAACACCCGCAATGATATCGGTCAGCGCGACCCGCCACCCATAGCATTGATCGGCCTGAATCCAGCATTGACCGCGGATTTATTGTCCGCTCGCTTTCTCAAATTCATTGAAAAGCCTGACATCTCATGAGCCTATTCGCCTCAGCTAGTACTATTGCCGTCTGCTCTTATGCGCTGCTGTCGACCATCTATAAAACCGCGCAGGTGTTTTATACGTTGCCCGCAAACGTACCGCCGACCTCGGGCGAACCGGCTGGCTGTGAGCTTTGGCCGAGCGTCGATGTCATTATCCCCTGCTACAACGAGGCACCTCGCACCCTCGCGGACTGCCTGGCTTCCATTGCAAGTCAGGACTATGCCGGAGAACTGCAGGTCTATGTTGTTGATGACGGTTCTGGAAACCGCGATGCCCTCGTAGGTGTACACGAGGAATACACGCGCGACCCGAGGTTCAACTTCATTGCGCTCCCAAAGAATGTCGGAAAGCGCAAGGCACAGATTGCGGCGGTTCGCCGCTCGTGCGGAGATTTGGTGCTCAATGTAGATTCGGACACGATACTTGCGCCGGACGTCATCACAAGGCTTGCGCTAAAGATGCAAGATCAAGCGATCGGTGCCGCCATGGGCCAGTTGGCGGCTAGCAATCGCAGTGAAACTTGGCTGACGCGGTTGATTGACATGGAATACTGGCTCGCCTGCAACGAAGAGCGGGCAGCGCAGGCTCAGTTCGGTGCCGTCATGTGTTGCTGCGGTCCGTGTGCCATGTACCGGCGATCCGCGCTTGTTTCGCTGCTGGATCAGTACGAGACGCAGCGCTTTCGAGGGAAGCCGAGCGACTTCGGTGAGGACCGCCACCTTACGATCCTGATGCTGAAAGCAGGCTTTCGAACAGAGTATGTCCCGGAGGCCGTCGCGGCAACAGTCGTTCCCAACAGCATGGGTCCCTATCTGCGTCAACAGCTTCGCTGGGCCCGGAGCACGTTCCGTGACACATTGCTGGCGCTCCAACTACTGCGCGGCCTTAATATTTATCTCACATTGGACGTCATTGGGCAGAACCTTGGCCCATTATTGCTCTCTTTGTCTCTCCTGGCGGGCCTCGCGCAATTCGTAGCGACAGGTACTGTGCCTTGGACGGCATGCCTGACGATTGCGGTCATGACTGTAATTCGCTGCAGCGTGGCTGCGTTTCGTGCGCGCCAACTTCGATTTCTCGGATTCTCGCTTCACACACTCATCAACATCTTTCTCTTGCTCCCATTGAAAGCATACGCGCTGTGTACATTGAGCAATAGCGATTGGTTGTCGCGAAGCTCTGCGGCAAAGGTACCAAACACCGGCGGCGCCATTCCAAAGCTCAACTTGGTCGGATCTGACGCAACTTACAGAGAACAGCAATAGTCACGTGATCGCAGGTGGAAGAGTTTTGAGCCAAGACCAGAAAGATCAAGGGTTGGACCTAGAGGATTTGCCGCGGTCCGAGACCGGTCCGATCGAACGGGAGTTTCACGGGCAGACAAGCGCGAAAAGCTCCGTGCCTGACTCTCTGTCGACCGTGGCAGTCGATTTCGCCGGCGTAACCAAGTCGTATGGGAACAAGGTCGTTGTCGACGAACTGTCGTTCACCGTTGCATCGGGAGAGTGTTTCGGACTCCTAGGACCAAACGGGGCGGGCAAGAGCACGATTGCGCGGATGCTCCTCGGCATGACATGCCCTGACGCGGGCACGATCACCGTGCTCGGCGTCCCGGTGCCGGCCCGCGCTCGGCTGGCACGTAGGGGCATTGGCGTGGTCCCGCAATTTGACAATCTTGACCAGGAATTCACCGTACGCGAGAACCTGCTGGTGTTCGGCCGCTACTTCGGCATGAGCACACGTCAGAGCGAAGTGGTCATCCCGTCGCTTCTCGAATTCGCTCGCCTCGAGCGCAAGGCGGACGCGCGCGTCTCGGAACTGTCCGGCGGCATGAAGCGATGCCTGACGATGGCGCGGGCGTTGATCAATGACCCGCAGCTCATTGTGATGGACGAGCCGACCACCGGCCTCGATCCGCACGCGCGGCACCTGATCTGGGAGCGGCTGCGCGCCCTGTTGGCACGCGGCAAGACGATTATCCTGACGACGCATTTCATGGAAGAGGCTGAGCGATTATGCGATCGGCTGTGCGTCCTCGAAAAGGGTCGCTACATCGCGGAGGGCCGCCCGCAGGCGCTTATCGACGAGCATATCGGATGCCAGGTCATGGAGATCTACGGCGGTGATCCGCACGAGTTGCATTCGCTGGTCAAGCCGCATTCGGAGCGCATCGAGGTCAGCGGCGAAACCCTTTATTGCTATGCGCCAGATCCTGACAAGGTGCGCAGGCAACTGCAGGGCCGAGCAGGTCTGCGCCTCCTACTGCGTCCAGCCAATCTCGAGGATGTTTTCTTGCGGCTGACCGGGCGCGAGATGGAGGAGTGAACATGATTGAAGGTTTTGCGGCGGTGCTGCCGGCCAATGCGTGGAACTGGGTTGCGGTGTGGCGCCGCAACTATCTGGCGTGGAAGAAAGTCGCATTCGTGGCGATTCTCGGTAACCTCGCCGATCCAATGATCTACCTTTTCGGCCTCGGCACCGGCCTCGGCATAATGGTCGGCCGCGTCGACGGTTCGTCCTATATCGCCTTTTTGGCGGCCGGCATGGTCGCGGTCAGTGCGATGACCGCCTCTACCCTCGAAACATTGTACGCGGCTTTCGCTCGCATGCATTCTCAACGCACATGGGAAGCCATGCTGTATACGCACGTTACCCTCGGCGACATCGTTCTGGGTGAACTGGCGTGGGCAGCCACTAAGGCTTTCCTGGCCGGTACGGCAATTACCATTGTCACTGCAGCGTTGGGCTATGCAGCCTGGCCGTCCGTCCTTCATGCGCTGCCATTCATTGCTCTGACAGGGTGCGTATTTGCCAGCCTCGCGATGGTCGTCACCGCACTTTCGCCCAGCTACGATTACTTCGTATTTTACCAGACGCTTGTCCTCACACCCATGCTGTTCCTGTCGGGCGCCGTTTTCCCATTGAATCAGCTGCCAGACGCGTTTCAGAAGATAGCGCGATCCACGCCGCTGTCACATGCGATCGACCTCATTCGTCCCGTTATGCTTGATCGCCCGATCGGCGGCATCGCCCTGCACATCGGCGTGCTCGGCCTGTACGCGCTGTTGCCATTCTTCCTCTCGATGGCGCTGTTGCGCCGCCGATTGATGCGCTGACGCGAAAGAGAAGGAGATAAACCATGCACTATGGACGCCAATAGAACGCATCGCCAGTGTGTGCCGCGAAGGGTTTTCGGTACATCCAGCGTGATGCGCCGGCGCCTGGGGCACAGGATCTCATGTTGATCCCGGTGGTCCTAAGAGAGTTTCTTTGAGGTAGGTGATGTTTGACTGGCGTTCGTGACGCGAACGACAACGCAGCCTGCGTTTATGGTCGAACGGCCTTGAGGCAGGCCAATTTAGCCTTCCTGTACGATGAATGGAGAGCAAGATGCTGTGTCTAGGATTGAGCGGCGGATTAGACAAAGTCTATGAAAACAGGTTTCAGATTCCCAACACATTCATGCACGATGGCGCTGCGGTGCTCGTCCGAGATGGACAGGTCATCGCGGCAGTAGAAGAGGAGCGCCTCAATCGGATCAAACACTCCAACAAGCTCCCAGTTAGTTCGGCTCAATACTGTCTTTCAGCCGCCGGAGTTCAGCTCAGCGAAATCGATCGTGTAGCGTTTTACGCTACCGAAGCCTACTCGAATGCCATGCTTGAAAACATGCGTGTTTCCCAGGCGGACGCCTCCATTCCGTTGGATGCTAAAGTGTTGGTGCAGAAGCTGTTGGCGCAGGAGTTCGGCACCGGGCTCGACGCTTCGCGTATCTCATTCGTAAGTCATCATCAGGCCCACGCCGTGAGTGCATTTGCAATGTCGGGCTTCGAGCAAAGTCTGGTTTTCGCGATTGATGGCTCTGGTGATTTCCTGTCGGGCCTTATGGCGATGGGATCTGGTACTGACATTACGCAACTCGCGACTTTCCCAGAGAACAATTCCCTTGGGCAATTTTATCTCGAGACAATCCGGTATCTCGGCTACGGCTTGTTCGATGAATATAAGGTAATGGGGCTTGCCCCCTACGGCGATCCCGTTCCCTATCGCGAGCTTTTCGAGCAGTTCTATGAACTCTCTGCAAATGGCGAGTATCGCGTCCACCTGGACCGCATCGGTCCGACTTTGCTCCGCAGCATTCAGGTTCGGCAAAAAGGAATGCCATTCACCCAGCAGCATAAGGATGTGAGTGCGTCGTTACAGGAAGCGCTCGAACGCATAGTGTTTCACATTCTTCGGCATTATCGTGAGGCCACCGGGATGACGCGGTTGTGCCTGGCCGGCGGAGTTGCGCACAATTGCTCCATGAACGGCAAGCTGCTCTATTCAGGACTTTTCGAAGACATCTTCGTGCAGCCCGCATCGCATGACGCTGGGTGCGCATTAGGCGCTGCACTAATCGTGTCTAACGAGCTGGGCCGCCCCGCGCCGCGTGCGCGGTTGCAGGAGGTTTATTGGGGGCCGGATCTCGCGAGCGATCACGCTGTCGAAGAGGAACTAAAGGCATGGTCTGGGCACCTGGAGTTTGAACGCACTGAGGAAGTGGCGGATAGGGCAGCCGAGTGGATGGCCGGTGGCGCCGTGATCGGCTGGGTGCAAGGTCGTTCGGAGTTCGGGCCGCGAGCGCTCGGAAATCGCAGCATTCTTGCCGATCCCAGGCCCGCTTCAAACAAGGACCGGATCAACGCTATGGTCAAGAAGCGGGAAGGATATCGCCCGTTCGCCCCATCAGTGTTGGAGGAGGATGCGCGCGAATTTTTCGACCTCCCGGGTAGTGCGTGCGAATTTCCCTTCATGAATTTCGTAGTTCGAGTGCGTGAGTCCAAGCGTGATTTGCTCGGCGCCATCACGCATGTCGACGGTACGGCTCGGCTGCAGACAGTATCGCGCAAGGCCAGTCCGGCCTACTGGGACGTCATCAATGCCTTCAAGCAGCGGACAGGCATCCCAATTCTGCTCAACACGTCCTTTAACAACAATGCCGAGCCGATCGTAGATTCAGTTGCAGACTCAATTGCCACGTTCCTGACGACAGAGCTGGATGGACTTGTGGTCGGGCCTTACCTCGTCAAAAAACGGGCCGCAGCGCTGCAGGATTGGACCGCGCTCGCTGTTTCATTGCCGCCTCATGTATCCCTGCATAAAGTCCGCGCATACACGGCGCAGGATCGCCAGGAGACCGTCTGCGAAATCCGAACGGATCACCGTCACGGTGCGCGTATTTCACATGACTTGTTCGATCTGCTGACGCGGATCGAAGGCGAAGCCGTGCTCGCGGATCTCCTCGACACAATTTCGCTGGATCAAGCCCAGCGCGAGGCTCTTACAGGAGAGCTGCGACGATTGTGGGAGCAGCGCCACGTTCGGATGCATCCCTCGCAAGCCGCTCGCGTGCCCAAAACTGATGCCCAACGCCTGGAGGACCGATAACAGCTGACCTAAACACGGGTCTGTCTAAGCACCTTCATATGACATGCCGGCTGGTGCGGGGGATCCGGAGCATGGCCGAACACCCGGATCCTGATCCAGGCCGACAGCCATTTATCGCAGTCCGCAGGTCATCGACTGGTGCCGCGCCAACAATATCGACTTCATCCTCGGCCTGGCGCTCACCACGACCTCGCGCAAGGCATGTCGCGGATCTGGAGCCCAGCGGCGATGGTGCGCTTCGAAGCGTCGGCGAGGGCAAGTCCGAAGGTCAAATTCGGTTTTATCCTCAACCTCCAATGCTCCTGAAGAATCCAACAGCCTTGGCCACCCCCTGATTCGCTGACCTCGACAGGGGCGATGACCCGCTCGACGCGGCTCCAACTGCCGGCTCCGTCAAACAACCCACCTTCGACGCGAGCCTTGGACGGGTTTGGCAGCGCGATCATTCGGAGGCTGAATGGGATCGACGGTCGTCGTGACGCCAATCCTGGTACAGGCATTCATCAAAGCGGGGGTATAGTCCTTGTGAGGCTCCAGCATCAAAAAGCGACCGCATTTCGCGACCTGTCTGGGTAAGTGAGATTAGGCCAACCCAATCATAGACTCCACCTGGACTGGAGCGGTCCATAACAAGATGGGCTGTCCTTCCAATCCGCCTTCGGCTCCTTCCAGATTGGCCAGCCGCATTTTCAAGGATCTCGGTCGCTGGATTGCCCGCGCGTAGAGCCTTCCGCCAAAGCGGCAGCGGCCTCATTCGCCGCAACGCTTTCGAATCCGTAGGTCTAGAATAGTTCAGGAAGACGGATGGTTGAACGGCACTGGAAAAGCCAGCCGGATCGCAGCAATGCGCGCGGGTCGCCGAATTGGCCGTTCGCAAACTGTGCCGGTCGTGGATCGGTGGGCATCTGCTTCGGATGTGCTCTTGGCTTTCGGGAAGAGTAGCTGCAAACTGGTCCAGTTGGCAGGAAAAGAAATGGTCCAGTCTCCAGGTCCCGGTGGCTCAACCCGCTCGTACGGCATGGGTGCGCGCCAGATCTACCAAGCGCTTCGCGAGCAGATCCTCAGAGGCGTATACGACACCGGCAGCCAACTGCCGTCCTCCCGTGGTCTCGCCGAGGAACTTGGAGTCTCGCGAACGACAGTCACCGTCGCCTACGAGCAACTGGCCGCGGAAGGTTTCATCGACGTCCGTCAAGGCGCACGCCATCGTGTCGCATCCTCACTGCTCGGACATGAGCTAACCGCCAGTCCCCCAAAACGGGCCGGCCCGGATCACTTGTCAAGCTATGGCGAACGGCTGCGTGGCAGCCCGCCCTGGCCGGATTACCGGCCGAACACGCTGAAGATCGATTTCCGATATGGCGACCTGGCGCCCTCAGATTTCCCGGCACCGGTTTGGAAGCGCGCGATGAACGCGACGATGGCGCAGCGGCCGGCACGTCTCGCCTATGAGCATCCGTGCGGTTCGCGCCGGCTCCGCCAGGCACTTCAGGGCTATCTCTGGCGCGCCCGAACTGTGCGCTGCGACCCTGAGCAGATCGTCATCGTCAATGGTTCGCAGCAGGGGCTCGATCTGTGCGCGCGCCTGCTGCTCGACCCAGGCGACAGCTTCGTCATCGAGGACCCCTGCTACAGGATGGCACGCCAGGTCTTTGCCAGTACAGGTGCCACGCCCGTTCCCGTCGGGGTTGACGAGCACGGCATGCAGACGGAGCAGCTGGCGGGGATCGCGGCCCGGCTGGCCTATGCGACGCCGTCGCATCAGTTTCCGCTTGGCGGCGTCATGCCGGTCGCGCGGCGGCATCAGCTTCTGGAATGGGCGCGGGACGAGGGCGCCTACGTCATCGAGGACGACTACGACAGCGAATATCGCTACGATATCAGCCCCGTTCCCCCGCTGCACAGCCTGGAAGATCATGGGGCCGTCATCTACCTCGGCACCATCTCCAAGACGCTCTCGCCGATGCTGCGCATCGGCTATCTCGTCGTCCCGGCGGAATTGCAGCAGGTTTTCGAAACCGCCAAGCAGTTGGCCGACCGGCATTCTCCGGTGGCGGAGCAGGAGTCATTGGCCTCTCTGATCGAGAGCGGCAGCTATGAAAACCATGTGCGCCGTGTGCGCCGCCTTAACGGCGAGCGCCGGGAGGTATTGCTGGCCACCATGAAACGGAGTTTTCTAGACAGGATCGCCGTCCAGGGGGCAGAGGCTGGACTGCACGTCGTCATATGGTTCAACGACCTGCCGCGATCGCGTGAAACGGCCTTGGTCGAAGCCGCGCAATACGCGGGTCTGGGTCTGCACCCCATTTCGCCGCTTTATCATGGGCAGTCGGGAGCAGGCGAGGCCGATCGCGTCGGGCTTGTCATGGGCTATTCCGCCTTGAGCATCCGGCAGATCGAAAAAGGCGTCGAGATGCTGCGGGACGTCGTCGCTCAACTCTGAGACGCTGACCGGGTGGGACACATTCGCGGGTCTTCGTCGTAAACAGTTCATCGTCGAAGGAATTGTGCAGCCCGGCAACGGCCGCGCTCATGGCCGGCTGACTTGGGCTGATGCCGCTTGCCCCGTGAGGTTGCGCTCGGGCGGTGTCGCCACGACCAGGAGGTTCAGATCAAGGTCTATCCGCAACGTGGATGCTTGTCATCGAAACAATCGATTTTTCGGATTGGAAAGGACCTCGCATGGAAGAATTCAAGGATGCAGCCCCACAGGGATTGTCGATATATGCGTTGGCTCCGAGGACCATTTTCTGGTGTGTGCCTCCTGGTCTGCGCCGAACATCAAGCGAGCCGATCCGCTTTTCGACCAGGTTCGTCGGTGATCGGCGCCAGCTGCATCGCATCGGCTCTTCGCCACAAGCTCCCTCAGGTAGCGTGGGCGCCTACCTCAAGGACCAACAACAAGTTGAGGTTTTCCCAAGGGCGCCCAAGGACTGTGGGGATTGTGCTGGGGAAACCAGGTAGCCGAAATGTCGAGCTCTCCGACTTCTTCCGAAAAAAACCCATCGAGGGACTGATCCTTTAATGGAAAGCTATTCGCCGCGTTCGAACTTGGGCTGGGGCTTCGGGCTAACGGCTAAGACGCGCCGGGCGTCACGACTCACTTGGGCTACTGCGCCGTGATCAGGGTTGGCGACGTTGATCTCTTGGGAGGCGGATTCGGATTGTACGCGGTGCGCCGCCATCACAAGAGACTCGGAATCAATCTTTCATTCTGCATGATGCATCCAGTGCTTTCACCACGGTTCGGCACCCGCTGCGGCACCAATTTGAGCGGTTCTGCAGAGACGGCCCTGCGACCATTGTATCGACGTTCGCGTAAGGTCCCATTTAGAAGTGCTGTATCTCGACCCGCCGCCTCGCGTGTGGAGGACGTGCTCCTCGTGATCATGCCGATTGCGCGGCCGATGAGCGAATGGCCAACCGGTACAACAATTGGCCATCGGGATCTGGAGCTATGAAACATCTTGATGGGAGATGGGAGGTGCAGAGTGAATGCGCTGATGGAACCGGCCGTCGGAGCGTTTATCTGACGTTTGACGACGGTCCCGATCCATTTTTCACACCACAGATACTCGATGTGCTGGCGCAAAATGGGGTGCCAGCGACTTTCTTCGTCATTGGTGCCTACGCCGCAGAGCACCCGGATCTCATCCAGCGAATGATCGCAGAAGGACATGAGGTGGGCAACCACACGATGTCTCATCCAGATCTGTCCAAATGCGGCTTGGGCGAAGTGCAGCGTGAGGTATTTGAGGCGAACCGTGCCATCATGGGGGCATGCCCGCAGGCCTCCATCCGCTACATTCGCGCACCATACGGCGCCTGGAGCGAAGAAGTGTTCACTGCGTCAGAGATCGCCGGGCTGGCGCCCCTTCATTGGTCGATAGACCCAAGAGACTGGTCGCGCCCCGGCACCAACGCGATCGTCGATGCAGTGCTAGCCTCGGTTCGGCCCGGCGCTATCGTGCTCTTGCATGACGGCTGCCCTCCCGACGAGTCCAGACGGAGCACTCAAGCCAGTCTGCGCCACCAGACCGTTATGGCGCTGTCCAGTCTGATTCCGGCATTAGATGCCTGCGGATATGAAATTCGCTCGCTTCCAGAACATCACTGAAATGCGAGATCCTATGCCTGCTTTCCCAGCCAATACCGAGTGGTCTAGCTTATGAAGGCTTCCATATGGTTCACTTCGCCTTAGATTAGGGCTTGCCGGAGGCTTATCGCGCGACCCTCCGGGATCGCGGACTACTCCCTCATGACAAACTAAGCCGCCGTTGCCGTTATGCGGGGATTCGCCTAACCGCTCGGCTGCGAAGGACCAGGCCGTCCTCCGACTCGCACACCGCTGTGGATCTGCTCCTTGATCGTCAGATGATCCGGCGCACAAACTGGACCACGTCGATCGCTTCTGACTGGCTGTTTTCAGCAGGCCAGATTGCCGGTATGTGACTGTTAACACAAGGAGTTTCGCCGTGTACCCCTCCCGCTTTCCGCGACGAGCACAAGGGGTGCCTGCGCGCCGCCAACACGGAGGGATGCCCAACCGATCGGATTCAAAGTTCAGGCAGCAGGGTGCTTCGCCAGAGCGGGGCCGACGCCCAGCGCGATCATCGCGCCGCCCGACGCTTCCCTGAGGCGGCGGATCAACCCCGGGACGCGCTACCCGCCGTATGGATGCCGCTGGCCAGGAAGGCAGCCCCGCGCAGTTAGTCGTTAGTTTGCGGAAGCAGATGGATGGCCGCGAGCCAGTTCGGTCATTGGACCTATCCAGGCGTTGTCTCGGCGGGTGCGGCAGCACAGGGAGAAAAGCGTGAGTCGACTGACTCGCCTCCCTCATGCTCACCATTTCGGCCCCCGTGAATCAACGCACGGTAGAAGCCAAGTCAGCCGGAATGACACCCGTTTGATGGAAGGAAAACCAACCCATGCGCCAAGCATCGCCCCGCTTTGCACTCGATCATATGGCAACACCCGGACTTGACGTGAGGGCACTTTTCGCTTTTGCCCGTGACCAGGGCCTGACCGATGTCCAGATCCGCAGCCAACCGTACAGCAATGCTATTGCACGCGGCATGCCGGCGGCGGACGTCCGGTCTGCCGCTGCCGAAGCAGGCGTTGGAATTATTTCCATCAATGCCCTGCAGCGCTTCAACGAGTGGACTCCCGCCCGCAAGGCCGAGGCGAGCAAGCTCGCCGATTATGCGGCGGCATGCGGAGCCAAGACGCTCATGCTGGTGCCGGTCAACGACGGCTCCTGGCCCGCCCATGGCGAGCGCCGGGGCGATCTCCGTCTCGCCTTGCAGGCGCTCAAGCAGATCCTCCAGTCGCGTGGCCTGATCGGTCTCATCGAGCCGCTGGGCTTCCAAACCTGCTCGCTTCGATCGAAGAACGAAGCGGCTAAGGCCATTGCCGCCATTGATGGCCAGTCCGTCTTCCGCCTCGTGCACGACACGTTTCATCATACGCTCGCCGGGGAGCCGTTCTTCTCCTGCGACCTGACCGGACTCGTGCACATTTCAAGAGTGAACGATCCGATCCACTGGATTTACCCGGATCGCGTCCTAGTCGGTTCCGACAATGGCAGCCAGATCCGGGCGCTGCTTGATGGCGGTTATGAGGGCCCGTTCTCATTCGCACCGTCTGTCGACGCAGTCGACCCGCTGGACGACCTCGCGGGCGCACTTGCCGCGAGCATTGATCTAGTCCGACACGGGCTATTGACGCGAGTGGCGGCGTGAGACGCGGGGGTAAATTAGGAGTGCCTGCGACCACCCTTTTTGGCGTCCTGCAGAGAAGTCATTCGAGACGCCTCCTGTAACAATACCTCTCGCATCCAGATGCTTGCCGCATCAGTGTTGTGAAGGGCGGGCCATTGGACGGCCTCGGTGAAGGCGGGAAGCGGCAGCGGAAGTTCGATGATCCGCAGGGGGAAAGTCTTTTTGAAATGCTGAACCAGCCGGAACGGCATGGTCGCTATACGCGCTGTGCCCGAGACCATCGGCGGGATCATGCTAAAGGCCTGAACAACGATCTCGACACGTCTCTTGAGGCCATGCTCAAGAAAAAACCGTTCCTCGATGGAGGGCTTCATCGTCCGCCCGAACTTGACCGCAACGTGCCTCATCGACATGTATCTCTCGAATGTAAGCTGCTGTGGCAGCTGCTTGTTCGTGGGGCAGCCTACACAGACGAGCGTGTCGTCGAACAGCGCCGCTCTTGGATGGGCGTTCGACATGAACAATTCCGGAAGGATCAGAAAATCGACGTCGCCGCGCCGGAGAAGCTCATCGGGGTCGTCGTCCAGCGGCAGCAATTCGAAGCTGACGGCGGGTGCTTCGCGTGCAACACGCTCCACGACCTTTTCAAAAAACACCAGTGTGGCGAAATCGGAAAGAATGATCCTGAAGCGGCGATCGGACTGAGCCGGGTTAAACGGCTCCCAAGAAATGATCGAGCACTGGATTTTCAGGAGTGCACCGCGAACTGCGGGGGCGAGTGTTTCCGCACGCGGGGTTAGAACACGTTCGCGGCCGCTCATCGTAAACAGTTCATCGTTGAAATAATCGCGCAGCCGGGCGACGGCCGCGCTCATGGCCGGCTGACTTAGGTTGATGCTGCTTGCCGCCGCCGTGAGATTGCGCTGGGTCAGCAGTGCGTCGAGCACGACGAGAAGGTTCAGATCAAGGCCTTTGAAGCGCATCGCCTTCGTTTATCCATAGCGTGGATGCTTGCGATCTAAACTATCGATTTTACCAAACTTCCAGGACGCTGCATAGATGACCGCGCCTGAGATGCACCCGATCAGGCCACTGCTCTGTAGCTTGTGCTGGGAAATGACTTGCAAATAGCCGATCATATCGACCTCTCCGCCTTGTTCCGAAAAGCCTATGGGCTGACAGGGGCTTTCAGGTGGTCGGGCGGCGCACGGCCGGAGCGTCGCGCAATCGGCTCTATATGCACAGCGTAGCGGCTCGCTTGGACCAGATGCGCCGTTTCATCCCGGTTGGCGAGGTTGATTTCTTGGTAGGCGAACTCGGATTGTACAGTGTGCATCCGGATCTTGAGAGACCCGGAATGAGCCATTCTACCCGCGTCATGGGTCTGGTGCAGCAGCAGCTTGGCATTCCATTCGCATTTGGCACGGTTCGGCACGCGCTGCGGAACCGTCTTGAGAGGTTCTGCAGAGACGCCCTGGCTACCATGGTGCCAGGCCTTCGCGTCGCCACACATGATCGGGACCGCCACTGCGCTCCAGGTTTGCCATTAGGCACTGGGATTTTTGTCCGCTCGGTTGCAGCCAGTCGGCCCTCGATACCACGCCGCGATCCGCGCAAATTTCGATCCTTTGCATCGAAACTCGCACTGGCCGTGCCTAGAAACGGCAAGTAGCAACCGCAACAGATGAGCTGGAGTCTGATGCTTGAACAAATAACAGTCGGAGCGAAGGGACGCGGCTCGCGCCCAGTATCGAGGCACGGACAAGCAACCACGTTACGGACAGATGAGGCATGCGTTTCAAAGGCCTTGATCTGAACCTTCTCGTCGTGCTCGACGCACTGCTGACCCAGCGCAATCTCACGGCGGCGGCAAGCAGCATCAACCTAAGTCAGCCGGCCATGAGCGCGGCCGTCGCCCGGCTGCGCGATTATTTCAACGATGAACTGTTTACGATGAGCGGCCGCGAACGTGTTCTAACCCCGCGTGCGGAAACACTCGCTCCCGCAGTTCGCGGTGCACTCCTGCACATCCAGTGCTCGATCATTTCTTGGGAGCCGTTTAATCCGGCTCAATCCGATCGCCGCTTCCGGATCATGGTTTCGGATTTCGTCACACTCGTGTTTTTTGAAAAGGTCGTGGAGCGCGTTGCACGCGAAGCACCCGCCGTCAGCTTCGAATTGCTGCCGCTCGACGACGACCCCGATGAGCTTCTCCGGCGCGGCGACGTCGATTTTCTGATCCTTCCGGAATTGTTCATGTCGAGCGCCCATCCAAGAGCGGCGCTGTTCGACGAGACATTCGTGTGCGTAGGCTGCCCCACGAACAAGCAGCTGCCACAGCAGCTTACATTCGAAAAGTACGTGTCGATGAAGCACATTGCGTTCAGACGCGGCCGTGCGCAGATGCCATCCATCGAGGAACGGTTTTTGCTTGAGCATGGCCTCAAGAGACGTGTCGAGATCATCGTTCAGGCCTTTAGCATGATCCCGCCGATGATCTCAGGCACATCTCGTATAGCGACCATGCCGTTCCGGCTGGTTCAGCATTTCAAAAAGACTTTCCCCCTGCGGATCATCGAACTTCCGCGGCCACTACCCACGTTCACCGAGGCCGTCCAATGGCCCACCCTTCACAACACTGATCCGGCAAGCACCTGGATGCGGCAGATAATGTTGCAGGAGGCATCCCGCATGTGAAGTCGCGGGCGCTCCTGGTCTAATTCTGGATTTTGCCTTTCCCTGCCGCATTGCACGCAGGAGGGGATGTTCATCGCTTCGCGATATGTTGTGACGCTGCGGCGCGCAATATCGATGGCCCTTTCCTTGAGCCGGAGATGTCGTCGTCGGAAAGCACGTCATCTGGCATTCTCAGGCGGCGACTGATCCGATGGCGGACGCTTCGGCGCGATGCGCGTCCATACGTTGGGAGGAGGGCGATCGCGACGGTAAGAAAATGCTCCGGTTCGAACACGCCGCGCGAGGTCAGCATGCATTTGCTCGACGTCACCCGGCTTAGCTCGACTGGCGCACCTTGATCGGGCCGGCGACAGTCCTGAGACTGAGAGGCCGCAGGTGGTCGACGCCGTGCCCATCTGAAACATGAGACGGCGCACGAAGCCGCGGAACCACCAGTAGACCGTCTGCAGGGCGGGAAATCCTTTGGCAGCCTACGACAGCCGCCACCCGATCGGCCCATGTAGCGGATCGCGTTCAAGACTTCGCGCAGGTCCGTCCCCACGAGCCGCCCGCCCTGTCTTGGCCGCGCCCGGCAGGAACGGTTATATCAGCAACCATTCCCCATCCGTCATATCGAAGGGATGACGCTTGGTCTTCTTCTCGATATCGGCCATCCGGCCATGCGTCGCTCGGGTCCACATCCAAGCTTGGATCACGACCGATCGTACCGTTCAAGGCGTTTTCAATCGGTCTCTGAGCGCGCTCGAACAACCCCGCCAATCCGCTGTCCGCACTGCAGCAGCCCACTCTTCGGGCGGCAATTGAGCCTGCTTCGGTTTGAAATTCCCTACGAGGACGCGATATCATTATGATGACCAACCTGGATTGATCACTAAGTGGCCGATACCGCCATCGAATGCGAGGACAAGGCGCGTGGCCGTTCCGAACTTCCAGGTCGGCCGCCGCTCAATCGTGCGGTGATGAAGCACTCCGATGTCCTTGGCGGGCTTGATTACTTGGCAGCGGACTATTACCGGCAAGACTTCTCCAGGCACGTCCACAGCGAGTATCTGATTGGCCTGATCGAGCGGGGCGTCCACGATGTCTGGTGCCGGGGTGAGACGTGGCATGCCGGCGGCGGCACCATCGCGACCTTCGCGCCCGGCGAACCGCATTTCGGGGGTTCTGGTCACGACCTTGGCTGGAGCCAGAAGATCTTCTACCTGCCCGACGGCCTTATCCGGCAAGTCCTTGGCCACAGCGGCCAAACCGGACCCGGAACGATCGACTTCAAGAGCCCGTTCCAGGAGAATGCCGCAGTTGCGCACGGCCTCAGCGCGCTTTGGCGCCTGCTAGAACATGAGCATAGCTCGGCACTGGAGATCGAGGAGCATCTGATCCGTTTTCTGCCCCACGTTTTCGCACAAGTCGGCAGGCCGCGCGTTGCTGAGCGAAAATTCTTGCCACCGAGGTTGCGCGACGTGCGCGACTTCATCCATGCCCACTCCGACGAAGTCCTCCAACTCGCCGCCCTCGCGGCCCTTGCGGGATGCTCCAAGACGACGCTGATCGATGGCTTCAAGGCGCATTTCGGGGTGCCCCCCACCCGCTACCTGATCCAGGTCCGTATCGACAAGGCGCGGCGGCTGCTGAGGCGAGGTCAGAACGTCGCCGAGGTTGCTGTCGCGGTCGGGTTCGCAGACCAGAGCCACCTGACCCGACACTTCAAGGCCGTGCTGGGGGTGACGCCGGCACGTTACCTCTCGGCTTGAATATCGTTCAATAAGGCGCTCGGCGAACCGTCTAACTTGGACGCTCAATGGATCAAACGAGCGTCAGGACCATGAACGACGGCAAGCAAACCCGCCCCGCGGCTTCACCAGCGACAACATCGCCGGCGCCCCCCGAGGTGATCGCAGCCATCACGGCATGCGCTTCGGGTCAGGCGCTTCCCTACGGCAACGATGAACTGACGCACACCGTCGAGCGCCAGCTCGCCGAGGTGTTCGAGCATGAGGTCGACGTGTTCCTCGTCTCGACGGGGTCGGCGGCGAACGCGCTGGCGCTCGCGGCGATTACGCCGCCATGGGGCAGCATCCTCTCGCACGCCGACGCACACGTCAACCGCGACGAGTGCGGCGCGCCGGAGTTCTATACTGCGGGAGCAAAGTTGGTGAAGCTCCCGGGTGAGGCCGGCAAAATCGACATCGATGCCTTGGCGGCCAATACGACGCGCATGGTGGGCGACGTCCACTCGGTCCAGCCCTCCAGCGTCAGCATCACGCAGGCGACCGAGGTCGGATCGGTCTACGCGCTCGATGAAATCAAGGCGATCGGCCATATCTGCCGGTCGGCGAACCTGCCGCTCCACATGGACGGTGCCCGCTTCGCCAATGCTCTCGTCACTCTCGGCTGTTCGCCGGCTGAGATGACGTGGAAGGCCGGCGTCGACCTTTTGTCGTTTGGCGCTACGAAGAATGGAACCCTTGGGGTCGATGCGGTCGTCTCGTTCCGCAGGGATCTCGCGAGCACGATCGCCTTTCGGCGAAAGCGCGCCGGCCAGTTGAGTTCCAAGATGCGCTTCATGGCGGCGCAAATGGACGGTTATCTGAGAGACGGTGTCTGGCTTCGCAACGCGGCCCATGCCAATGCGATGGCGTCGGCGCTCGCGCAGGGGTTGGCCCCCGTGCCGGCTGTGAAGATCCAGCAGCGTCCCGACGCCAATATACTGTTCTGCCGGCTTCCCATGCCCCTTATCCGGGGGCTTCTCGACATGGGATTCCGCTTCTACCATGATCGCTGGGAGTCGGGAATCGTGAGGTTCGTCACCTCTTTCGCGACGACCGTGGCCGACGTGTCCGACTTGATCGGCGCGGCGACCAGCCTCTGCGCACCGATCGGCTCGGCTCGTGTTCGGGCTGGCGCCGAATGAGTGTGGAGACCGTCAAGCACTCTCGCCGCGCGTCGCCGACCGTTCAAGGCGTTTTCAAACGGTCTCTCAGCCAAGCGGACCTCGCGAAGGCCACTGGAAAATATCAGTCCGTTGTCGCGGCTATCGAATCAGCAAGTCGGCGCATTCGGAATTCCTCGATCACGCCGAGACGATCGGTTTCGTTCCACGCGAACCTACTGCGCAATATGGCGAGGATTTCGACCCCAGCATCAAAATGTGAACAGGGACCCGGCGGCGCCAATCTTTGCATCTCAGCGACGGACAGCGGCTTGTCAACTACCGTTTGTTCGTTACCGCAGCGACGGCGCTCGTTTCGAACAGGCCGAGGAACACGGCCAGGGCTGCAAGAGAAGGAGAAAATGCCGCAGGCGAAATCGCCAGGCGCGCCTCATCGCCGGAACTCAGCCCCTTACCAGTCCCGGCGTGCTCAGGATCACGTCACGAACCGCCTCATAATAACGCACGTAACCGGTGCAACGACAAATGTGCTGCGCAAGCGCCTGCTCGATCGTGCGTTCAACATCGGCCCTGCGGACCGGCTTCTCTTTGAGATGCTCAACCAGCACGGTTGCACCAGTGACAAAACCCGGCGTGCAATAGCCGCACTGGAACGAAAAATGTTCGACAAAGGCCTGCTGAATCGCGGAAAGCCGGATGACATCGCCATTCGCGTCGCGTTCGGCATGCGCTTCGATGGTGCGGACGGACTTTCCCTCGAAGAAATGCGCGCCGGTGATGCAGGTCCGCATCTCGCGGGAACTTCCGTCCGGCCCATCGAGAATGATCGCGCAGGCGTGGCACATGCCTTCGCCGCAGCCGAGCCGCGTGCCTGTAAGGTTCAGATATTCGTGCAGGAAGTCGATCATCATCAGATCGTCCGGCACATCGACCGGGCCGATGTTGCGATTGTTGACAATCATGGAGAGTGGTCGCGTGGCGAGGCTCACGGCAGGGCCTCCAGGATCTTCTCTGGCGTGATCGGTGTCTGATAGAAGCGCTTACCGATGGCATGGTTTACGGCGTTGGCAATCGCCGGAACGATCGCGATCATCACGACCTCGGCCATGCCCTTCGGCGGATCGGCTTCGGAAAGTGGCGGCAGCACCTCCGACGTCTGCGTCCAGACCGCGACATCGGTTGCTTGCGGCAGGCGATAGCGGTTCCAGTTCCAGGTGCCGTCGCCGGGGCCGTCCTCATAGAGCGGCAACTCCTCGAGCAAGGCATGGCCGACTCCCATCGCCAGGCCGCCCTGGATCTGGCCGGAGACGAGTTCCGGTACGACCTGAGTGCCACAATCGAGGATCGAATGATGTGACAGGAGCTTCACCTCGCCCGAGGCGGTGTCGACGGCGACCTCTGCGATCGTCGCCATCCCGCTATAGGTGACGGCGGCGTTCAGTCGCTGCACCGGCGGATAGAAGACCCGGCGCCGGGCGAGGAAATGGAAGCCGTCCGAAGGCAATTCAGCCGGCGCCCCTTGGCCATAACGCACCGACAGTGCATCGGCGGGCAGCCGCAGCACACCAACATTCGGCACGTCAAACACCGCCTCCGCCCATTGCCAGCGGTTAAAGACATGAATGCTGACCCCGGTGACCAGGCCGAGCTTGTGCGCCACTGCCGCGAGCTGATCCAGTCCGAGCGGCTCCATTCCATCTGCCGTCAATTTGCCGTCGACAACTCGCGCATCGGCGATATCGTTCGCGCGCGGCTGCGCCTGCCCGCCACCCGGCCCGCTCGACCAGAGCGCGAATGCCGCCGGCCAGAGCGACAGGCGCAGCAGTGCGCGAGCTGCCGTCCGCGTTGCGTGGCCGACGAAATAGGCGCTGCTGGAGGCGCTCATCGGTGAAATGAATGAGGGCGTCCAGCGCGGGTTCTGCGCCAGCGCATCCTCCTCCTCCTGTGGCGTCGTATAGGGCTTCTCGGTAGAAACGAGCGGCATTTCCGGCCAGTCGACGACGCCGAAGGCACATTCGTCCGGCACCCGGCCGATGATGTCGGCGACCACGACCGCCTGCGACGTGGTCAGGCCCGTGCCGATATCGTTGCCGTTCTGCCGCATCGTCAACCGACCGTTCGGATCCAGCGACAGTGTGGTCACCGCTGCGTCGGCTCTGGTTCCGTAATCCTTCTGCACCTGCGCGAAACCCACGCCATAGCGCTTGCCCCGATTGGCGGTGTCGAACGCTGTTTTCTTGGCGGCGCGATCCTTCCAGAGCGAATGGGCACGGGCGCGCTCCAGGATTTCCTCCGTCCTCAGGGCCCCGCCGGGAATGGCGCCCTGCGCGTTCTTCATGCCGGCCTTGAACGCATTCTTGAGGCGAAGCTCGATCGGATCGATGCCGAGCAGTTCGGCAGCCTCGTCGACCATCATCTCGGTCGCCGCCATGGTCTGCAGCGCGCCGTATCCACGCGTCGAGCCGGCGTCAACGGCGCGCGAGGCGCGGACCTCGACCGAGAAATCGCTCTTCGGCAGGTAGTAGATATTGCGCGCCGCGCTGGCCCCGACATTGCCGACATCGGGTGAGACATTGCGCCGCCCGCCGGCGTCCGTGCGATAGCTCCCCTTCATGATGCGAAAGGCGTGCGTGGAGCGATCGACGACGAGCGTGTTCTCCATCCAGAAGGCATGGCGCTTCAGCCCCATCTGGAACTGCTCGAACCGATCGTTGGCAAGGCGCACCGGCCGCCCGTCGCCGTAGAGGCCTGCCAGGACGGCGTAGTAAGGGAAGATCGAATGATTCTTGGTGCCGTACCCAACCGTATAGCCGATCGAAAGGTCGAGCGCCTTCACTGCGAACCGCGATTTCGACAGCATTTCCAGCGTCGAGTTCGCCACCTCGTAAGGCGATTGAGTCGCGATGATTGCATGCAGCGTCGAACTGCCCGGCTCGAACCAGATATTGCCGTTGTCGGCTTCCATCGAGGAGGCGTCGGTCGACTGCGAGAAATAGCTTCGCTTCAGGACCAACGCATCGTCGCCGGTAGCCGCGATCTCGCGCTCGATCTCGCCAGCCGCCCACATGGCACGGGCCTCGGCATCACCGCTCTGATCCGGCTTCGGCCAGACGACCTGGTCTGCGTCGAAATCGCCATACATCGTCGTGCCTTTTTCGAGCGGGGCATAATTGTCGGGATCGTCCGATACCGCGCCGACCATGCGCACGACACGGCCGGCGCCGTAATGCGGCGGCGTGTCGTAGCCGCCGACCGCGCCCCAGCGCACCACGCCATCGGCGAAACGGACCAGCCGCTTCGCCGCGTCGAACCGCGCGAAATCCTTGTAGATCAAGAGCGCAACGGGCTGGCCGAGCAGGCGCGGCGTACGTCCCTTCGGCACCAGGAACATGTCGCCGTAAAAGCCCGCGGCCGCTGTTTCCGGCGGCACAAGGCCATCGCGGACAAGGTCTTCGCCGAGGACGAGCCGGTCGGGTTTGAGATTCTCGCCGAGCAATGAGAGGTCTAGTCCGTCGAACGGAGCGTTGGCCCGAGTTCCACGAATAAGGAAAGCATGGCTCTGTTCCTGCGGCCACCCGACCACGTCGCGGGCGCGAAAATCGCGGGTGAAAGTCTTGTCGCCGGTGACCTTGGCTACCGCGTCGATCCGGAAGCGCGGCCGACCATCCGGTCCGATCCAGCTCGGCGAACCGTCCGACCGATTGGCAATGAGCGCCTTCGATGCAGGCCGACCCAGAAACCCGATCTTGACCGAGATCCCCGCGCCGGCAGCCGCCGCTATGAACTGGCGCCGCGAAACCCTGCCGTTCATGCCGTCTTCCCGAACGGTCCAGAGCCCGACCCCACGCTCGGCCGGCTCGCCTTCCGGCGTCGCTGAAAAACAGAACAGTCCCACCAGATCATCAAAATCACAGGAATTCTTTTGTATAACAACATTGAGGCGCGTAGGTTCTGCTTCGGATCCGAAGGTTTGGTAACATTGTCCTCCGTTGTGAGTCCTTCCGGAGGACATGGTCGAGTTCGATGCGGTCGAGCCAAGCCGGCTGGCTCGCAGTGGTGTGTCGCTCTTCAGCCCCGCGGAATCGACATTGCGAGTTTTTCGCTTCCTGGCCGGTCTTATTCTCGCAGCCAAGACTTGCCTTTTCCCCGCCGGCCGGCACTAAACGTTGGAACCGCGCTCCAGCCGGGGCTCAGCCTTTCCCACGTGAAAACACGCTCTGTCTTGCTCTCCGCATCGGGTTAGCCCGAAGACGTGAAATGCCGCTTTGTATGGTCGACCTCGCAATGATATTGGCCTGCTTCCATCTGTTCCTACGTCTGGCCGCCACCCAAAACGGCAGTGCGACCCACGAAATGATATCTGTCATTTTTCATGTCGGTGTGTCGCAGTTCCATGCAACGTTTCGAGAATCATCTGTTGCACGAAGCGTGCCAAAGGAAAAAGCTTTCAATTACAACATTGTGAGCCGCCCTATGTCGGTCGGACCTCTGACTTTGTTGCAAAGCCGACAGACCTACTCGAGAGATCTGGCGTGATGGCGGCTTTCCACCGCCATCTGGAAAACCAGAAAATCAGTCCATTTACCGGCCATGTGGGCAATTGCGCGCAATAGCGATTGCAATGACGCTCACGGCTTGCTCACAAATCCCGGCTCACGCATGAACATTGCCCGCGCCGCGAACGGCCGGGAGCGGCTGGCCAACTCGCGCCCCACTCCTCAACGACCCCGCTTCGCCACTCGCCGACAATCCGCAAGTCCCAGTAAGCCGTCAAGGGCGTCGAATTCGCAGCGGACGACTTGACGCCATCGGCGCTGCTCAGCGCCCGCGCGCCTGAAGGCGCGCGCCGGGTGCTCGTGAACCGAGCCCGCTTTTCTTCGGCAAGCTCAGGCGGTCTCGGCCCTGCGGCTTCGCCCCCTGGCGCCGGGCAGCCTCTCGGCTGCTGACGGTCGCCGGCCCATGGGCCGGCGTCGTTTCTTGTACTGGCCTTCCCCAGTGGCGCGCGGTGGGCGGCACTCCCTTCTAGGCCCGCCGCGGCGTCCCGCAACCCTTCGCTTGACGCTTCGGGTCCTCCTCTTCGTTCCGGTCCTTCGGATGCGGTCCGCCTTGGACGTCGGGCCTTTCCGGTCGCTTTCGCCGCCCACCCCGCTTCCGGGGAGGGCGCGGGATTGAAGAGCGGAGGACCAGACGATGGGTGCAAAAGACAAGCGTTCCGGTAGCCGAGAGGCGGGCGCGGGCAGGGGCGGGCGCACGGGCGCCAGCCTTTATCAGGAAATCACAGATCGCATCATCGCCGAGCTGGAGCGCGGCACTGTGCCATGGGTCAAGCCATGGGGCAGTGCGAAGGCCGGCCTCGGCCTGCCCAGCAACGCGGCCACCGGTCGCCGCTATTGCGGCATCAACATCCTGATCCTTTGGGGCGCTGTCTTCGAGCGCGGGTATGCCAGCCAGAACTGGCTGACCTTCCGGCAGGCGCTTGCCCTTGGCGGCAATGTCAGGAAGGGCGAGCACGGCACAACAATAGTGCATGCTGACCGGTTCGTCCCAAAGGGCGAAATGGAACGCGCCAGGGCCGACGGCGATGAGCCGCACGCCGTGCCCTTTCTGAAGCGCTTCACCGTCTTCAATGTCGCGCAATGCGACGACCTGCCGGAACATCTCTATGCCGCCGCAGAACCGCTGCCCGAGCTTCAGGCCATCCCGCAGGCCGAGGCGCTGATTCACGACTGCGGCGCGGATTTCAGGATCGGCGGCGATCGCGCTTTTTACATGCCGGGCAGCGACTTCATTCAGGTGCCGCCGCAGCCCGCTTTCTTTCACCAGATCGACTATTACCGCACCTGTTTCCACGAGCTTGGCCACTGGACCGGCCATCCAACCCGGCTTGCGCGCGACCTTTCCGGCTCCTTCGGCTCGAAGGCCTATGCGCGCGAGGAACTGGTCGCCGAAATCTGCGCAGCCTTCGTCTGCAGCTCTCTCGGCATCGAGCCGACCGTACGCCATGCCGACTACATCGGCTCATGGCTTAGCGTGCTGCGCCAGGACAACCGCGCCATTTTCCGCGCCGCCAGCCAAGCCTCCAAAGCCGCCGATTTGCTGCTTGGCCTCAACGCCGACGACAAAGGTAAGCCGCATGACGAGATCGCCGCATGAGCGCGCTCCGATCGCCATGCGCGACCGCCTTGCGCTTCTGACGGCGCGCCGATGCGCCCGCGCTCGGCGCAGAGGCCGCTCGTATCCGACTGTTTCAGAAAAACCGCTCTCAATCAGCCCAACCGTTTTGAAGGAATTCCGCAATGATCCTGATCACCGACGACCTTTACGCCCGGCTGCTCGCCAATGGCGCAACCGACACCGAAACCGACCATCTTCCGGTCGTAAAACTGTTCGATCCGACCGGCCCCGCGACCTGGCTCTTGAGCGAACTCGATGCGGACGGCGACACGCTGTTCGGCCTTTGCGATCTCGGCTTCGGCTTTCCCGAACTCGGCAGCGTAAGCCTTGCCGAACTGCAAAGCGTCAAGGGCCGGCTTGGCCTCGGCATCGAGCGCGACCTCTTTTTTCAGGCGCGGTTTCCGCTCTCCGTCTACGCCGAGGCCGCTCGGCTGTGTTGCCGCATCACCGAGGACGAGCGGCTGCTGCGGCAGGCAGCAAATGCGCTTGCAAAACCCCATCCCGAGCTTCCGCCTGACACGGCGGAACAGACGCGCCGCTAGGCGCGAAAACCGTCCCGCCGCGCCGGCCCTGTGGCCTTTGCGGCGGGAGAACCTCAACCAAACCGAAGGACACAAATCATGCAGCTTGCTCATATTCCGCTTGATAGGCTCAACATTTCCGCCCTCAACATGCGCCACGGCAAACGCGCGCCGGATATCTCCGATATCCTGCCTTCCGTTCGCGCGCGCGGCGTTCTCGTGCCGCTTCTGGTGCGGCCCAACGGGACGCCGGAAAGCTTCGAGATCGTCGCCGGACGGCGACGCTATTTCGCCGCCAAGTCGCTCGCCGAGGAGCGCGGCGAGAGCGACGCCTTGCCCTGCGCCATCATGGAGGAGGGCGACGACGCCGATGCGCTCGAGGCCTCGCTCATCGAAAACATCGCGCGCCTCGACCCCGACGAAGTCTCGCAATGGGAAACCTTCTCCCGGCTGATCCGGGAAGGCCGCACCCTTGCCGACATCGCCGCCACCTTCGGCATCACCGAGCTTCAGGTGAAACGCAGTCTGGCGCTCGGCGAGCTTCTGCCCAAAATCCGCGAAGCCTACCGCCGCGAGGAAATCGACGCCGAGACGGCGCGCTATCTCACCATGGCTTCGAAAGCGCAGCAGAAGGACTGGCTGGCGCTTTATGCCGACCCCGAGCAATACGCGCCGCGTGGCTACCAGCTGAAACAATGGCTGTTCGGCGGCCAGTCGATTTCCACCAAGGTGGCGCTGTTCGCCATCGAGGACTATCCCGGCCTCATCGTCTCCGACCTGTTCGGCGAGGACAGCTATTTTGCCGATGCCGACCTGTTCTGGCTCAAGCAGAACGAGGCGATCGCGACCAAGCGCGACGCCTATATCGAGGCCGGATGGAGCGAAGTGACCGTGCTCGAACCCGGGCAGTATTTCCACTCATGGGATCACGAGAAAACGCCAAAGAAGAAGGGCGGCAAGGTCGTCATCACCGTCTCCCATCGCGGCGAGGTCGAGTGTCACGAGGGCTGGCTGTCGCGCAAGGAAGCGCGCCGCGCCCGCGCCGATGACGAGGGCGGCGAGCACGACGAACAGGTCGTCAAGCCGTCGCGGCCTGAACTCACTGGCCCGATGCAGAATTATGTCGATCTGCACCGCCACGGTGCCGTGCGCACCGCCTTGCTCGATCATCCCGCCATCGCCATGCGCCTCATGGTGGCGCATGCGATTGCCGGCTCAAGCCTGTGGCAGGTGCGCCGCGAGCCGCAGCGCGCGGCGAACGAGACGGTCGCCGCCAGCCTCGCCGCCTGCAAGGCCGAAGCCGCCTTCGCCGAGAAGCGGCGCGAAATTTTGGCGCTGATTGGGCAAGCGGACGACGATGGCTCGCTCACCGGCGGCCACGGCGACGCCTTTGCTTTCGCCAGCGTCTTTGCCCGCTTGCTGGCGCTCTCCGATGACGATGTCTTGCGCGTTCTCAGCCTTGTCATGGCCGAGACGCTCGAGGCCGGCAGCGCCGTCATTGAGTCGCTTGGGCATAATCTGAACGTCGACATGGCTGCTTTCTGGCAGGCGGACGAGGCGTTTTTCGAGCTTCTGCGCGACAAGGAAGTCGCCAATGCCATGCTCGCCGACATCGGCGGCAAGCCTGTCGCCGATGGCAATGTTTCGGAGAAGGTCAAGACGCAAAAGAAGATCATCCGCGACTTCCTTGCCGGCGAGAACGGCCGCGAGAAGGTGGAAAGCTGGCTGCCGCGCTGGATGAAATTCCCCGCCGAAAGCTACACAGCGCGCGGCGGCTTCCGCACCGCCGATCAGTGGGCCAAGGTCCGGCACCTGTTCGTGTCGGAGTGACCGGCCAAGCCTCAAGCGGCGGCATTTCGAATGCCGCCGCTTGGGGCACCTCTCGGGCAGAACCGGTTGCACTTTCGCGATTTTTGAAGCGCGCACTGCACGCGGTGGTCCGACGCAAAACGATGCCCTTCGCCAGCCCTGTGCCCACGCCGGATCGTTCGCCGAGGCGCCACGCGGCTACGCACGTCGTCGCTGGCTGCGGTGTCTGAACCCGTGCCGAGCCCGGTACCCGCCATGTTGCTTGGAGATCGTGTCAGCCGATCGCGCGATCAGTCTCCCAAGCGTCTTTCAGGACCATTTCCCTGCGGTTGGCTTGTCGACCTATGGGCGGTTCCGGCCCGCCCGAAACCCTCGGCCAGCAGCTTTTTTCCCCGCCGCCTGCGGCGGCTCCTCGCGCCCGCTTCGCTCCAAAAAAGCCGCCCGCTCGGGTCCTCCGCTGCCGCTGCGGCCCTTCGGGTTCGGGCGGGCCGGACGCGCCCATCACGGTCCGCCATCGCAGGGGAATGGTCCCCGGCGACAGCAAAACAGGAGACTAACATGACCGCGATCGGATACGTCACCAAGCAGGAAAACGGCGGCTACAAGGGCCAGCTCAAGACGCTCAGCGTCCGCGCCGACATCGACATCGTGCCCAACCAGGCCAAGAGCGCCGACAATCATCCAGACTTCCGGGTGCTGACGCAAGGCGTCGAAGTCGGCGCCGGCTGGATCCGCATCGGCGAGGCTTCCGGCAAGGACTATGTGAGCCTGTCGATCGCCGCCCCGGAATTCGGTCCGCGCAAGCTCTACGCCAATCTCGGCCGCGCCGCCGGCCAGGACGATGACGACACCTACGCCATCATCTGGAACCCCGCCGATTAAAACGGCGGAACTCCGGGCCCCGCGTCGCGACCGGCGCGGGGCTCATCTGACAAGAGCGGCGAAAACTCGCCCCCGACTCTTCGCCCGTCCCCGCAGCGACCTCGCTCGCCCATCCTCTCCGTCGCTTCTCCTTAAGCGACACGAGGACAATCATGGACGACGAAAACGAACGCGCCGCCCGCGCAAAGAAGGGCAGCCCGTTTCTCAATACCGCGCAAGCAGCCTTCTATATCGGCCTCTCCCAGCGCACGCTCGAAAAGATGCGGCTCAAGGGCGGCGGCCCGAAATTCCGCAAGCACGGCCGCTATGTCCGCTATCACATCGACGAGCTCGACGAATGGTCGAAAGGCCATCCGCACTACGGCGCTCCCGAAGCCGGTTCCACGCCGGCCGACGATGGAGGCCGCTCATGAGCCGGCGTCCATTTCTGCGCATGATCGGCTCCGGCCTGCGCCGCGTTCGCGCCCGCAAGACGATCGCCATTGCCACGATTGGCCTGAGCCTTTTGGCCTTCACGGTACTCGCAAAACCAACGCCATGGCTGGTCTGGAACGCCTCGGCCAGCGCGCCGATCGGGCTTTATCGCATCGCTCCAGGGACGCCGGCGCTGGGCGATCTGGTGCTCGTCCGCCCGCCTGATTACGTGGCGTATCTGGCGGCCCAACGCGGCTATCTGCCTCGCAATGTGGCGCTGGTCAAACGCCTTGCAGCGGTCCCGACCGAGCATGTCTGCGCCTTCCATGACGCCATCATCATAGGCGGCGACATCGTCGCGCGCCGGCTCAAGATCGACGCGCAAGGCCGGCCCTTGCCATGGTGGGATGGCTGCCGGGCACTGACGAAGTCCGAGGTGTTCCTGCTCGGCAGCGAGACCAGTCGCTCCTTCGACAGCCGCTATTTCGGGCCGGTGCCGGCCGCCAATGTCATCGGGAGGCTCGTGCCGCTATGGACCGAGTGACCCTCCTGATGTTGGGCATGATCGCCACCGCGCCATGCGCCTGTTCCACCTCGACCGGCGCCGAGCCGGTCGCCATCTCCCAAAATCCGCAGCTTCGAAACTGGCAGCAGTTCGTAGCGGAAGCGAGCCGGCGTTTTCGTGTTCCGCAGGCCTGGATCTACGCCGTCATGGATGCCGAAAGCGGCGGCAACACCATGCGCGACGGCCGCCCCATCACCTCTGGCGCCGGCGCCATTGGTCTCATGCAGGTGATGCCCGCCACCTATGCGGAGATGCGCGTGGCCCATGGTCTCGGCCCAAATCCGCACGATCCGCGCGACAATATTCTCGCCGGCACCGCCTATCTCCGAGCCATGTATGACCGCTTCGGATTCCCCGGCCTGTTCGCCGCCTACAACGCAGGCCCCGAGCGCTACGAAGGGCATTTGATGCACGGCAAGCCATTGCCGAAAGAGACCGTCGATTACCTCGATCAGCTCAGGGCGGCCGGGGTTTCGGCCACCGACATGATACAATTCAAGGGCAAATCTGTCGCTCCGGCGAGGCGAAACGCACCCTCGGGGCGCTCGCTGTTCTTCCTCCACGACGGTGTTCGCGCCGGCGCGCAAAACCGCGATCTGCTCGTGCCGCTTCGCAAGGATGACATGCGGCCGAAGGAGCCGGATGGCTAGGAGTTTGGAGGCGGTGCGCGCGCGACAAGGGCAGGGCGCGTAAGGCAAGATAAAGGCACCGCCTCCCGGAGGCGTCCAAGTGTCTGTCTGCACATCGTTTTTCCAGGAGGCAGCTGGCGGCGCCAGGAGGCTGCAGCGCCTAAACGGTTGATCTGGCTTTGGATTACCCGGAGGCCGGCATGCAGGACGATGAATTCAGGCCGAAGCTCGGCAAGATCGGGTCGCGCGGATCGAAAGCAGGCAAACGCTATGCCGGTCAGCTCCGCGCCGCGATCAACCGCGCCGGCGGCAAGGCCACGCGTGGTGGCCGCTTCACCGGAAGCCGCATGGGGCGCGGCGGCGCGGCTGCCGCGGTCCTCAGATCGCGCGATCGCCATGCGGCCTTTCGGTCGCGGCGTGTCGTCGTTAAGGCGCGCCTCGTCAAGCTCGCCGGCAAGGGTGTCGACGCAGCGCGTGCGCACCTGCGCTATCTCCAGCGCGATGGCGTCACTCGGCAAGGTGAGCCCGGCGAGCTCTACGGTGCCGACAGTGACCGCGTCGATGGCAAGGCGTTCATCGATCGTGCCGGCGGTGACAGGCACCAGTTCCGCTTCATCGTCGCACCCGAAGACGGCATCGAGTACGAGGATCTCAAGCCTCTCACCCGCCGGCTCATGGCACAGATGCAAGAGGACCTGGGCACAAAGCTCGACTGGGTTGCCGTCGATCATTTCAACACCGGCCATCCGCATACGCACATCATCGTTCGCGGCAAGGATGATCGCGGCGAGAATCTCGTTATCGCGCGCGACTACATCTCCTCTGGTTTGCGAGAGCGGGCGGCTGAGCTGGTTAGTCTTGACCTCGGTCCCCGCACCGATCGCGAGATCGAGCAGCGCCTTCGGCAGGAGATGGAGCAGGAACGCTTCACAAGCATCGACCGGCAACTGCAACGAATGCGCGACGACGATGGGCTTGTCGCGCCGAATGGCCGCGACGCATTTCGCCAGACCCTGCATCAGGGCAGGCTGCGGAAGCTCGAGCGGATGGGTCTGGCTGCGGAGGTCGGCTCCGACCGCTGGCGCCTGGATAACGAGCTCGAAGCAACGCTGCGTCGGTTGGGGGAGCGCGGCGATATCATCAAGACCATGCATCGCGCGTTGGCGAGCAAGGGACTCGCGCGCAGTGCCGCCGATTGTGTGGTCTACGATGCGTTCGAGCCCGTGGTCGGCCGCGTTGTCGCGCGTGGGCTGGCAGACGAAATCAATGACCGCCACTACGTTGTCGTCGATGGCTTGGACGGCAAGAGCCATTACATCGATATCGGGAGAGGCGAGGCAACGGAGCCTACGCCGGAGGGCAGCATAGTGCGGGTCGCGCCGCGGAACACGGAGCCCAGGCAAGTTGACCGGACCATTGCCAGAATCGCTGCAGCGAATGGCGGGCGCTACAATGTCGATATTCATCTGAGGCAGGACCCTTCCGCGACCGAACGCTTTGCGGAGATGCATGTCCGTCGGCTGGAAGCGATCCGGCGAGCCGGCGGCGGCTTGGTGCGCCAGCCGGATGGCACCTGGACAATCGCACCGGATCATCTCGATCGGATCACCGACTACGAGCGCCAGCGGGCGATGACGGAGCCTGTCGTTGTCGAGAAGCTCTCTTCAGTACCGATGGTAAAGCTGGTCGATTTCGACGGCGCCACCTGGCTGGACCGAGAATTGGTTTCCAATGAACCGGCAGCCTTGCGCGACTCCGGCTTTGGCCGCGAGGTGCGGGACGCGCAAACCCGACGGCAGCAGTGGCTCGTTGCTCAAGGACTCGCGCACGAAGAGCAGGGCCGGATCGCCTATCGCGCAGATATGATTTCGATCTTGCGCCAGCGCGAGCTGAATCGGATTGCCCGTCAGCTTTCGAGCGAGCTCGGACTCTCCTATTTCGAAGCAAAGCCTGGAGATCGACTGGAGGGCAAGATGGTCCGGTCGATCGAACTCGCCAGCGGGAAATATGCAGTCATTGAGAAATCGCGTGAGTTCACTCTCCTGCCGTGGCGGCCGGTGCTGGATCGCCACATTGGAAAGGAGGTCTCCGGAGTCGTGGGTGGGGAGGCGATTTCTTGGACCATCGGGCTGAAACGGAGCGGCCCGAGTGTTTCGTGACCTATTGCACGAGCTGCCCGCTGCATCGCCAAAAGCGCACCGTCACTTTAACCTCCAAAGCATGATTCGCCTCGATCCCGCGACCGCAGCGTCTGCGTCGCTGCCCACCGTGCCGGCCTGGGCGCTCGCAAGCGCCAGCACGCCGAGCGACTGTGACGCCGCCTTTCTGGCCGGCGCCGCCTTGGGCGCGCTTGACACGCTTGCCCGCGCGCAAGCCGGCTGGGTCGGCGCCTGGCGCCAGCGGATGGCGCTGAAATGCGCCGCCGCCAGCATGCGGCTGGCCGGCCGCGCCGAGGATGAAGCCGCCCTGCGCGATGCCTGGCAGCTTTGCCCGGCCGGCGCCGATCCCGGTCCCGCCGGCGCCATTTTTGGCGCCTGGCGCCAGCTGGCGCTGCAGCCGCCGGCGGTCAGCGCGGATCGGCGCTGGAGACAACCAAATCTAGAGGGAGCTTGCAGTTGCGGCCGCCAACAGCTACCGCGTCGACCGCCAGCCAGGGCAAGACTGACTGGATCTGTTGCAGGGATCTGACGATGGGTAAGAGACGCCCGGCTCACTGTGCCCTTTGCGGAGAACTGCGGCTGGTCACCAGGGAGCACGTAGTTCCGCGCGGGCTCTATCTGAATTCGAAGGGCGACAGCCGCTTCCAGCGTATTGTGATCGCGACCTGCGGGACTTGCAACAACGGGACCGCGGACGATGACGCACATTTTCGGAATGTCGTCGCGATCGCCGGTGACGCGAACCCAGCAGTCCGGGAACTCTGGGATGGACCGATTCGACGCAGCTTCGATCAGGTCGACGGGCGCAGGCGGGCTTTCGATGTGTTCGCCTTGATGCAACCCGTCAAACACGAGGGCGCCGATCGCTACAAGGTCTATCCTGGTCGTGATCCCAGGGTCCTGCGGACGCTGCGCAAAATCATCAGGGGATTGAGCCACCATCATGGTTTAAGGACGGCAGTGGCAGAAGATCAGGTGTTTGTGGACGTCCTGACGGTCGACGTCCCTGAAGAGGTCATGATGGGCCTCCAGGCCGCCCACGCGGAGCCTGACGTTCTCGATTACCGCTTTGGCCCAATCGACGACGTTCATGGGGTCGAGACGGCCTGGCTGTTACGGTTCTATGAGCGGACGATGTTCATCGGGCTTGTTTTCAAGGATGCCGCGATGAGACGACGGATGGAAGCCAGCGAGTTCGACAGCGATGACACGCAGCCTGAGCCGGGGGTGACGCCGTAGGGGAGGGGGATTTGAGCTCAAACGAACCGCATGCTTCTGACTACGAAGGCAAGCCCCACGGGCCGGTCGCGCTGGCCGATACGGTCGTGTCCATCACCTTGGGCGGCAAACCCTGTGACGTCCGGAACCCGACGCTTCGGCTCGATGAGCATCTAGACCTTCAATTGCAATGGACAGGGAGCCTCAAGCCCGGGCTCGGCAAGATCGATCAAGAGCTCATCGTGACCTTCGAAGGCGGCACGGTGGCCGAGTTCGCCATAGTGTCCCATCGGTATCACGTTGCCGGGCGCGAAGACTTCACGGCCGTGTCGCGCGTTGTTCCCTTGGAATTGGGCGGCAAATCCAAGGCGATTGCAGACGCCGTCATCTTGGGCGGCCCCTCGATCCATCCGAAACTCGGCGCGCTCGACCTTCAGTTCGACAACATGGCCGCTAGCATTCGGCCGTTTGCGCACTTCCAGTCCATCATAGGCGGAGGCTTACGTTTGCCGCTGACGCCCACGACCTCCCACCGTGTTGAGTTGCGGACACTCGACGGCCGAGCTCTCAAAGCCGGTAAACTTTATGTCTTTTTGGATCATGTCTGCGGGTTTCTCGGGTTCATCAAGGGAACCAGAGTCGGTTACGGTGAAGTCCGCAACGGCGCCCGGGCCGGCTTTCGCTGTCTGGGATTCACCAAGGCCGATCGGCTGGAGGGGGTGAAAAACTGGTATCATTGGGAGATCGCTGACAAACTGCCGGCTCTCTTCGCAGGCTATACGACCGCGTTCGAGTCGTCAGGGGCCAGCCGGGACCTCGGCCGGGCGTTGACCTATTACAAGATCGCGAACCTGTCCTGCGCCGACGCGGTGGAAACCGCGATGATCATGTCTGCAGCCGCGCTGGAAACAGTGGCAGGTCACGTTTTGGGAACGGCGGGCGGCTGGACGACGTCGATGCTGAGGAACATCAGCCTTGCCGAGCAGATCCGGGCCTGCACCCGTTTGCTCAAGATCGAGGGCGATCCGGCCGACCAATCTGCGCGTTTGCAAAAGCGGCTGGAACCCAAGAAGGGTCAGCAGGCCCGGGATGGATTTTCGCTGCTGACCGACTTTCGCAACGGCGTCACCCATTCGACACCGTTCACCTATGATCTCGACATCTACGATGCATGGGACGCCTCCCAGTGGCTGCTGGAAGTCCAGCTGCTGGCCTTGCTCGGCTACCGGGGTAAGTATCAGGACCGCCGCCTGCAGCGGCGCACTTTTGCTGGTAACCTCGCCACCCTGCCAGTCGCTGGCTGAGCAGGATGGGCGTGACGGCAGGACTTGAACCTGCCACCTCCTCGCCCCTAGGATAGCGGTGTCACGCACTACCCAGGTCGACAGCGAGGCGCTCTTCCGCTGAGCTACGCCACGAGGTACCTACGCCTGATTGTCCACGACCAGTTTCGGCTTTTTGCGCCGCAGCCGTTCCGATCTTTCCTGGGCGGCCTTTCTGATTTCGGCGGCTTTGTCGAGGGCGTAAGGCTTGGCGGCCGCGATCAGGCCGTCAAAATGATATTTGTTGGTCATGCTGCCATTGGGCGTGTGGCGCCGCTCTTCCCGCTCAAGGAGGCCGTGGGCCTCCAAGGCGGCGATACGCTTCTGGATGGTGCGCGTCGTGACGCCGATCGCCTTCGCGATGGTTTCCACGGACGGGTGTGGAACATTTTCCGGCAGCCACCAGTACTGCACCAGGTGGATGATGATGTTCATGTCGAGGGCGTCCAGGCCCAGGGCCTGCTGCTTCTCGATGATGATGTTCGGGAACGCGCTCCAGCCGGTGGCCATCAGCGCCCTGGTCCATTTCTTCTCGTTGGTGCGCAGTTTTTCTGCGTCGGCTTTGGCGGCTACGGGCTGGGCCATGGATGGCTCCTCGAGGTTTTGACAATGCACACTATCAGCGCGACCTCTCGCTCGGGCAAGGGGACCAAGGGTGAACCCATGTTCGGGGGGCGCACGATCCAGCATGCGCCCGGCCCGTGAATCCAAGATCGGGGGCCGGTGATGCCGATTTCGCCCAAAGAAGAGGACTTGATAATACGAACTGATGATTAGCCAAAGCGTACTATATGCAAGCGATACAGGAGCGCCCCTGTCCCAAGGTTCGCCCGGTCAGACAAGCTTGAGCCATCCGACCTTTATATCGCGCAGATTGCTGGTGCCGGCCGCAACGCGTCAATTGCTGATGCTGCGATTTGGAAAAAGTGCTACGGGAACCAGATTTAGGCCGCAGCCGTTTGACCAGACGCCTCTTAAGGCAAGAATCTTGCAGGGCCGCTGCGTCAAGTGCGACCACAGTCAGAGCGCCGGCGGGCGGCAATATTGCGTTTTCGGGCAGGTTTGTGGCACTATATTGTGTGCTTTTATTTCATTCATCTACTAGATGGAGTATGCCACATGCGTGAACCGGGACTTGACGGCCGCCACCGCGACCAGGACGGAAGAATCAGCGAAAAACATGGAAATACCAAGGTCGAGACGCTGCGTCAGACCTACGGCGAGGACTTCGCCCCCGGGATCCGGGGCGATGCCAAGCTGTCGACACTGCTCAAGCGGGAAGGCGTCTCGTCGTTGAGCAAGCTTCTGAAGAAAAAGTAGCCAAACTGGCCACGGGGAGCGTTGGGCCTCTAGCGGTGGCTTCGGTAATAGGGACGGACATAGGTCCCGTTCTTGCGGAAATAGCCACGGACGTAGTTGGTTTTAGGCAGCCCGGTGATGCAGCTGATGGCGCCATATTGGTTAGGCGATACGCATCCGGTCGGGCTTCCCCCGGTCGACGGCGTGTAAGTACCCGACGGCACCGCACTTGGGCCTTGCGGCGCTGCTGAAGCAATTACGGGCGTAGCTGCGCCGGCGCCGACCGTGGCTGGTGACAGGTTTCCCAGAACCCTATCGGCGTTGTTGCCGAACGCCACCAGGCCAGTTCGGCCGTCCGAGGTTTCGATGTAGCCGGATCCGCTCATGCCGTCAGCGGCGCGAGTCACGACCGCGCTGCCGAGTTTGCCGTTGGAACAGGTTACCGGCACGGAAATGATGGGCGTGGTGTCGAGGGCGTCATAGGTGCCGCTGCAGGTGAGGGCCCCATCGGCGGTGGCGACTTTGAACGTGCCGCCGGAGACCGCGGCAGTGGTCGTTCCCACCATCGATGTGCCGTCCGAAAGCTTCACGGCTGCCGGAAGGGTGACCGATCCGCACGCGGTGAGCGACATCAGGGCGACCACCAGAGCCGGCAACCGAGCCCTCATCATGCTCGCCCTCACGCCGGCGGCAGCGGAATCGCGGAGAGCTTGCAGCCGTCGATGACCCGCTGCATCGCCGAGGTGGAGCCCCGGGAGCTGAATGACGCCGAATCCCGGTTGCCGGCGATGTCGTAGCCGACGTTGACCTTGCCCTTGGAGGTCTTGATCTCCTGGATGGCGGCCATCACCTCCGGCACCCTCCCGACGGCCACGATGCCAGCGTAGTTGTCGTTCCAGGCGCGGACCGACGCCTCGAGCTTCAGGGGCGCCGCACCACTGCCCTGAAGGAACAGGTCGCCGGACCTTCGGGCACCTCGTCGAATTCCTTCTTGCGCATGATATACGCGACGAACAGCGTGTCTTTACTGTCGCATTGAACAACCAGAGAGTCTCTGAGGCTGCCTTCGGTTGCGATGACTTTAGTGATACCAAAAACGTCGGGGCCTTCCGTGTTGGCCTGCCAGGCCAGCGACGGCGAAACATTGCACATGACGGCAACAGATGCCGCCAAAACTGATTTGAACATATGAAATGCCCCAAGCCGATGGAAGAAAAGCAGAAAGGACGGCGGTTGTCGACAGTCAAACACCGCAATTCACTTGCGAATGTCTCCTGGGCGTTTGCGGCGCGACGGAGAGCCATCCCTTAAGCATTGGTCGTCGAGGGATGGCCATAGGGTGGGGGTATTCCTGCTGCGTCAGTTGCCGTATCCCAGCAAGCGGCGGATCCGGTGCCATAGGCTTGCGAAGAAGCCGCGTTGCTGTCCACGATAATGGTCCTCACGGCGGCGGTGGTCGAACTGGAGGGCGGCCACGGTCTGGGAGGCCGTCATTGGGCGCAGCCAATCCACCCGGCCGTCGGTGATGTAGTAATGGGAGTTGCAGGGCAACTGCCCGCTGCCGATGGACGGCCGGACGGTCGGCTTGCCGTTCCGCACCGTGACCGTCCACCCGGCAGGGCCGAGCGAGACCGGAACCCTGCTGCCACATCCACAGGCGCAGAGATGCATCGCGATCTTGTACTGGTCGGATACATAGAGGACGCCCGGCTCGAGCGCTGCAGGGATGTAGTGGACCGCCTCGAGCCGCAAGGTACTCACGCGTCCGGCTCCACAAACAGGCGGGGCAGGGCAGTGTTCATTAACAGATGATAGGCCGGCAGCGACTGAGCGTAAAATCCACAGTGCTGCTTGTAGCAGAGCATGGCGAAGCTGGCGTTCAGGGCGTTCAATTCGGCGATCTGGATATTAGCCCGGTATTCATCGCCTGGCGGGTCTGTGAGGGGCACCAACCCTTTCGCACAGATCTCGGCTGCATTCGTAGGTTTCAACACCGTGGTGCGGATCATGCCGGCGAGCGGTCCGTTCTGGCGGACGAGGCCCATCCCGACATCGAGGAACGGAATGCCAAGGCGGATGAGAAGATCGAAAATCTCCGCGCGGGCAGTGCCGCTGTCAACACAGACAAAGACGAATGTGACGCCAACGAAGTCCGCCTCGGAGCTGCCGTCGATGGCTTTGGTCTCGAGGCGGAGCCCTTTGCGGAAATTCTCGTACCGCGCCTGATAGACCTCTGCTTTCGACTTGCCGAGCTCCTCGTCCAGCAGCCGGCCGGGTGACCGGAAGGCGTTATGAACGTGGAAGGGCTTGGGGTCATATCCCCGGATCTCGAGGACGTTGGTCTTGACCAGAAAATCCAGCACGTAGGCACCGGTGCCCCCCAAGCCGATGATCGCCACGACTTCCTTGGCGAACTTGGCGGCGAGGTCGCCGATCAGCGCCCGGCTGGTCAACGTGTCGCTGTAATGGAAGACGCTGTCGGGGCCGGCGTCCTTGTCGACGTTGAAGGTGAACGGGTTGGCTTCCGGGTATCGGTGACGGGCAGGGCCGGACAGGATCGACAGGTAATGCTCGATCTTGGTGAAGAAGTCCGGGAGGCCGCTAGGCGGCTTGTTGGAGAACGACCGCTGCACCACGACGTCGGTTTTGGCGAGCGGAACTGTCGCGGGGCCGCCGGCAAGGGATGGGATCGGGTTGCCGTCGAGGCCGTAGGGCACGCCACCGGCGAAAAACACCTGGTGATCGAAAGGTTGTACGCGCTTGCCGTCAATGCCCTTGAGAGCGGTCACGATCGCGCCCCAGCAGAGGTTGCCGCCGGCATCGAGGTACGGGATATCCCTGACGACAAGATGGTCGCTGTCGAGCCGGAGCGCGTAGCCCCGGTCGATCAGCTTCTGGATGTCGGGATTATGACTCGCTAGTTGGAATAACATGGAATTCCATTCCATCCTTCGCCTTCACCGAGCCCCCGGGAGCGAGCGTGCCTTCTTTGGGCTTGTCGCCGCGGGTGTACGTCACGGAGTAGATCGTCTGCGGATGCTGCGGGTAGGTCGGGTCGAAGTAGGTCACCACCTCGACATAGGTCAGATCGTCCTTTTTCGGCACCTGGTGCGCGGTGCCGTTCACCACGATGGTGATGGTCTTGTCGTGACCGCCCTTCTTGTCGTCGTTCTCAGCCATTTCCATATTTCCTTCTGTTAGCCCTTGGGAGGGTAGGGATCGTTGCCGTAGGAGTTGGAGTCGCGGATCTGCCCGTTGGGGCGATGGATCACGACTTCGCTGCCTTGGTTGATCGCGATGCCGCGAGCGGATGCGATCGCCGCAGCCTGGGTCGGGTGGAGCGAAGTCGCGCGGTTGTTGCGGGCGCCGAGCACCGCCCACTGACCGTCACGACGCACAACATGCTGATTTTTGCCCATGAAAGTCTCCATTAAGGTTCATTTGCTACAAACGCGTACTACTATATCTGACGGGCCGGCTTGCGTCAATGCCAGCGGTATGGTCTTGTACTGCCTGATCTGACGGCGCGCCGCTGTAACTCTGGAGAAAGACTGAATGGTAGAATTGGCGGTCAGGCTGAAGCAGCTGCGCATGCGCAGCGGGAAATCCCTGCAGGAGGTTGCCGACGCGGTGGGCGCCTCGAAGGCGCATATCTGGGACCTTGAGCGCGGCGCCAGCAAGAACCCCTCCCTGATCCTGCTCAAGGGCCTCGCCGACTATTACAAGATCGGCATCGCCGAGCTGGTCGGCGAAGATCCGGATGCGGGGACCGACGAACCTGAGCTGGTGGCCCTCTATCGCAACTTGAGTGAGCTCGACCCCGAGGATCGCGAGACCATTGCGATGATCGCGGAGCGGCTGAAGGCCAGCCGCAAACCATGAAGATCACTCGGATGGACCTGGCCGATGCGGCCAGTCCCGAACGCCTCGTCCTAGAAATTCTGAAACTCGAGCCGGACCTGGCGATCCCGGTTCCGATCGAAGAGCTGTGCCTGAGGCTGGATATTCTTGAGATCGTGCCCCTGACCACAAAAGGTTACGAAGGCGGTTTGATCACCACGCCAGACAAGTTCAATGCGACGATCCTCTTCAATCAGGGGAGCCGGCCGGAGCGGCGGCGATTCACCATTGCCCATGAACTCGGGCATTTCCTAATCCCGTCCCATCTGCCGTCGGCCGACGGACGTTTTCTGTGCACGCTGCAGGACATGCGGAATCTGAAGGACGGGGAAGCGAACCGGCGCGAGAAAATGGAGGTCGAAGCAAACCGCTTTGCCTCTCAGCTGCTGATGCCGCCGCCGAAGTTCCGGGTCGACGTGGCGGTAGGGCGCGATCCGGATCTCCGCCAGCTGGTGGCCGTCGCCGACAAGTACGATGTTAGCAAGGAGGCGGCCGGCCGGGTGTATGTACGGTTCCGCGAGGAGCCCGTTGCGATCCTGGTGACGCACAACGGCAAGGTCCTGCGTGATTACCGCGGCCCGGCGTTTCCTTTTCTGTCGGTGCCAGCCGGAGCCCAAGTTCCTGACTATTCGCTGCTGAGGCGCCGTCGTCATCAGCTTGGTGTGGCCAGCGAGATCGACGAGACCGACGCCGGCGTGTGGCTCGACATCCGCAGAGGTCAACAGCCGGCGAAGCTCTATGAGCAGGTGCTCCTGCAGCGCGACGGCTTTGCCCTAGTCATGTTGTCACGCGACCTGGCATCCGCCGACGACGAGGACGATGACGAGGAAGCGGAGATGACCTCGGCCGAGCGGCTGAAACGTCGCCTTCATCCGGACCGGTAAGGTGCCTGGGGTGTGCTGAGACCACACCGTCACGGGCGGCTATTTGTAGCGGCCACCGAACAGATCGCCCACCGCCCGCCGCCCGAGGCCAGATCGCGCTGACGCAGATGCTCGGGCTTGTCGTGCCGGCCTCGCGCGGGACCTCGCACAGGATTGTCGATCGGCGCCGTATGGGACGTGAAATGCGGGGGTGTTCCCCCGCACCCCCTCTGGGAGCACCGAGAGCACTGTTGAGCACAATGGGGTTACCGGATAACCGGGAGCACTACCGGGCCGAGCCAAGCCACTGATTTCCCCGGATATCTCAAACCAGCGCAATTCACAAAAGTCAGCGAGTTGACATCATATAACGCGGTGATATCTTACGGATCGCCAACATATGCCGATTCGAAATCGTCTATACTATACCTTAAGTCATTGATTATTTTATACTTTTATACTAACTTATTGTCATCACCCGATTGGCGTCCAAACCCGATCGAAGAGCGTGAAGGTCGCGGGGTCCAAACCCGCGGCTACCCGATGCGGGCGGTGTCCAAAACCGGTCGCTTTTTTGACAGCCACGGGTCCAAACCGCGGCGGGAATGCTGCCGGCGTCCAAAACCGGTCGATCGAAGTGACAGGCCGCGGGATCCACCCCGCGGCCGCTACCTTAACGAGGATCGCTATGACGATAAAACCTGTCTCTAAAAAGACCATCCTTGAGAAACAGGCCGAAATGCGTAAGCAGGTTTTCGGCGAGCTTGACCCCGCCCTGATCTGGCACCGCAAATCGGCCAAGGGATTCACGACGATTCCGCGGACGATGCCGCTGCTCGGCGCCATCATGGACGGCCTCTCCGGCAAAGGGAAACCGCTGTCGACGGTCTACCTTGAGCTCTGGTGCCGCAGCAATGATGACGGCTTCGTCACGCTGAGCAAGCAGGCCGAGACGGCATACGCGTCGGGCTTTTCTGGGGAGAGGGCGGTTTCCACCTGGAAAGAGCGTGTGAGAAGGCTTGAAGAGCTCGAATTCCTGATGACGAAACCGGGCGTCTCGGGCAACCTGCATTACGTGCAGCTCTGGAACCCATACCGCGCTGTCAAGCATCATCGCGATCAGAATACCCCAGGCTTCAGGCATGAACTCTACAACACGCTGGTCGAACGGGCACTCGACATCGGAGCGACGGACCTCGACTAAACGGTAACGGCGAGACTGAGGGATGGGTCGTCAGAGTCGCTCATGTTTCTCTGCTGTTAGCGCAATGTCGAGCGCGGCTTTGGCCGCGCGCAATTGTGAGACAGAGCGAGCACCACTGCGTCGCGTTGTTGCTATTCTCCGGCCTGATCGTCAGCGCGCATTAAAGATCAGAGCGCAGACCCGCATCTATTGCTTCGTCAGAGAAACCGCGGTCGATCGCCGCTATCAACCGCTCACGTGATCTCAAGGCGTCATGATGGGTCTTCGCGTTGGCGTAAAAGGCGACGTGCACCGCTCCAGTCGCTTGGTCTACTTCGTCGAAGTCTATCCAAACCGGCTCAAGTTTGAAGTGCACGTCCCATTCGTCCGTGTGGGCGGATTGCTGAAGTGTATCGGAGACACCGTTGCAAAGACGAGCCCAATCTTGCGGTCTAACAATATCATAGTGGCTACTCGTCAATTGGATATATCCGCCTGCAACGCGGCGCCGCCCCTTTGGTGCCGTGGGATCAACGTGGTGCCCTAGGTCACAACCGATTGAAAACAAGGTCGTCCGCGTGGTGGCAATCCGAACCAAAAATGCTCGCAGGGCCTTTGAAGTCTCGGCCTCTGCGATGCTCGCAGCCAACTCTGGTCGGCCGCGCAGGTCCACAAAGCCCCTATTGCTCCGTGTTGAGCTGAAGAACGCTGGATAGGGCACGCTGGTATGCACTTCGTTGCTTTGCGAGTTTGTTATGTTCACCGGCATCGCTGGAATCTCCGCGTAACCAAATCGGCTGTAGCAGTGATATCCAACTTGCCGCCTGAATCGCCAGCGTGCATAGATGCGACGTGTGTGAGGAGATTATTCCCATGGCGCAGACTTCTATCGAGTGGACAGATGTAACATGGAATCCTGTCGCAGGCTGTTCAATCGAATCGGACGGCTGCAAATTCTGTTATGCGATGCGAATGGCTGCCCGCCTTGAGGCTATGGGCGTCGAAAAATATCGGGGACTGACTAGGAAAAGTGGCGGTCGCAGCAAATGGACTGGCAAGATATCGCTAGACGAAAAGGCGCTTGCGGCGCCGCTTAAGTGGAGAAAGCCGCGTCGGGTGTTTGTCAACTCAATGTCGGATCTCTTCCATCCGAGCGTTCCAGCTGTATTCGTCGCTGCAGTTTGGGCGACGATGACCAAGACGCCGCATCATACCTATCAGATACTCACAAAGCGGCCGGCACAGATGGCTGACATGCTGCGCTCTTCTAATCTGCCGGTGCTCCCGAACGTCTGGTTGGGCACCAGCATCGAAGACCGTCGCGTGGCATCGAGGCTCGATGATTTGCGGCGCGCACCTGCATTCATCCGTTTCGTGTCCTTTGAGCCCCTGATCGGGTCCGTGCATGGGGTGAACTTGGACAAGATTGACTGGGCCATTGTTGGCGGGGAGAGCGGCCCGCATGCCCGTCCGATGAACGTCGTCTGGGTGGATGAAATTGAAACGATGTGCCGAGCTACTGGCACAGCCTTCTTTTTTAAACAGTGGGGCGGCAAGAACAAAAAGGCTTCTGGCCGGCTGCTTAACGGCGAGATTTTCGATGAAATGCCAGCAGGATATCAGCTTTAGGCCAGGTGGGCTTGACTTCCGGCTCTTCAATTGCTGCAATTCCGGCGGCTTTTGGGGATTTTATCTATTCCACGTTTCGTTTGGAATACCGATGGGACGCTGCCGGGCGCAAGCGCGCATAGCCTAGCGAAGCTGCGCCTCATTGATTTTTATCTCAAGCGCTACTTTGAAACGGTCGCTGTCAATCCCGCCATGGATGTGCTGCGGGTCACGTTTGTCGATGGGTTCTGCGGTGGTGGAGCCTACAGCGATCGGGGTACGACCGTCGAAGGCTCGCCGCTAGTGCTGCTTGGCGCGGTTGAAAAGGCCCGGAGCGCACTTAATGAGGGGCGGACGAAGCCGATAAACATCGACGCCCAATTCTACTTCATTGACAGTGACCAGACAGCCATCGAGGCTCTGCGAGAAAACTTGGCAAAGGCAGGGCACCTAACCCGGCTCGGCCATGATATTCACCTCACAAGAGCCCCATTCCAACGGGCCTTTCCCGATATCAAGGCCGCAATCAAAGCGAGGACTAGGGGCAACGTAGGCCGCTCGGTTTTCGTTTTGGATCAAAAGGGATACACCGACGCGCCGCTGACCTTGGTCAAAGACATCCTTGAGAGCTTCTCCGGTTGCGAGGTGATCCTGACGTTCGCGGTCGGTTGGTTGATTGACTACCTGAGTGACAAGCCTCAGACCCTAAAGGCCGTCGCACCCCTCGGACTTTCGGAGGGTCAGATTCGAGAATATTTGCAGCTGAAGGACCAAAGGGGCGGACGGATCGTCATAGAGCGTCTGCTTCAACAACACCTCCGCCGAGAAACCGGAGCTACCTTTTCGAGTCCTTTTTTCATTCGGTCAGCTGAAGCCAATAAGGACCTGTGGATTATTCACCTCTCAAACCATGTAACTGCACGGAACGTGATGGTGGAAGGGCATTGGCTGATCAAGAATAATTCGCTGCATTTCGGAACCGGCGATTTCGAGATGATGGGCTTTGATCCTCATTTAGACCCAGCAAGCACCCCAGATTTCTGGTTTGGAGACTACGAGCAGGAACTTATGCGTGAGCGCCTCAGAGACGGAGTGCTCAGGCGGTTGCGCGACCGCTACGCTTCAGAGAGCGTCGAATACCTCACATTCCTGCGAGAGGCTGCGAACGAAACACCCGCTAGGTTGGCCGACTTTGACCACGTTGCTTCCCTTCTGGTGGATGAAAAGCAATTGAAACTCGCGACCGCAGATGGGCAAAGTCGACGTGGCAGGCGCCCGGGTCGGCGCGACCTCATCGGCATACACCCACAAAGCTCCTTCCACTTCATTCGGCACTCGACCGAGACCAAACGCTGAGTAGGCCACATTGGAACTGCTCAAGGCCAAATGGGACGACACCTGGGCTGGATACTGTTGCGACCGATAATTTGGTGCCAAGTACCGAGCATCGCTCTGCCGCCGCCGGCCGTGACCATCCTCACCCCGGACGCACTTCGCCTGCAGCACGAACCGCAGGCCGACTGCGCCCGCTACGACAGCCTCAGGAGGGCAAGCTGATGGAACGCACGCAGGTTCTGGATCTGATGGGAACGCTGAAGCTCTATGGCATGCGAGGAGCCTATGACGAGGTCATGGCGACAGGTATCAAGCGCCAGCACGAGCCGCCGAGGATCGTCGGCGATCTGCTGTCGGCCGAGATCGCCGAGAAGCAGGCTCGCTCCATCAAATACCAGCTCACCGTCGCCAAGCTGCCGATCGCCAAGGACATCGATGAGTTCGACTTCGACGGCACGCCGGTCAATGAGGTGCTGGTCCGGGACCTTGCCAACGGAACCTTCGTCGCCGACCAGCGCAACGCCATGCTCATCGGCGGCACCGGCACGGGCAAGTCGCATCTGGCAATCGCCATTGCCCGCGCCCTGATCCGCAACGGCTCACGTGGCCGCTTCTTCAACGTCGTCGATCTCGTCAACCGGCTCGAGACCGAGCACCGCGGCGGCAAGCAGGGCCGTATCGCCGACTACCTCACCCGGCTCGACTTCGTCGTGCTCGATGAGCTCGGCTATCTGCCCTTTGCCCAAGCCGGCGGGCAATTGCTCTTCCACCTGATCAGCAGGCTCTATGAACGGACCTCGATCATCGTCACCACCAACCTGGCGTTCGGCGAATGGCCCGCCGTCTTCGGCGATGCCAAGATGACGACAGCGCTCCTCGACCGTCTCACCCATCATTGTGAGATCATCGAGACCGGAAACGAGTCCTGGCGCTTCAAGAACCGCGCCTGATCACCCCATCAGCTGCCAAGCGCAATCCGCGTTCGCCCGGGCTGCGCAACCCTGACCAGCTCCGCCCGGGCGAACGCTGACCGCTGCGCACTACAAACGGGGGGGGTCAAAATTGGACGCCGATCCAGGGTCAGTTTTGGAAGCCGTTTGACAGTGAGGTTGCGCAGCATACCAAGGCTATCAGGCCCATGTTCCTGATGCTGCATGACGCCTACGGCGTCCAAAGGGACAGCAAGCACACATACGATCTTGCGAAGGATTGCATGAATTTTTTGGGCGCCCGATACGGCCCGACGCGTCCGTTGCTAGTGGACGAATATCAGAACTTCACACCCACTGTTTTGCGGGAGCTGCTGCATCTTCAGGAGCGGTGCGGCTTCGCTTTACTGCTCGCCGGCAACACTCATCGGTTAGCGGGCACGAGGCGTGATACCCACGCTGTGGATCAGATCGAAAGCCGTATCGGGATGCGTTTCGAGATCGGGCAGCCGACGCGTGAGGATTGCGTGAGGATCGGCGCCGAACACAACGTTGAGGGAGCAGACGCCTACGAAGCGATTGTCACCTATGGTGAGAACACCTCCCTTCGCGCGCTTTGCCACCTCCTCCAGAACTGCACCGCCGGTACCAGCGGCTTCGGCAGCATTCGACTTCCCCGGATCGAGACCACGCTTCACGGCATGTCGTGCGGCAGCGATGTGCTCAGGCTTCTGCACGAGCGCCGAAACGACGCCGCAGACGACCTCCGCAGCCCGGCTTAATTCCGGACAGCGACAAATAATTCCGGACGGCACAACGGCATACTGGTGTGCCGTCCAGAATTACGGCCCCCAAAGCAACCTGCTAGGTCTGCATCGTGTCCGGACCAAATCATTGGCGTGGTGACTCGTCGCTGCTAAAGACCCTATTTTTGCACTCCAAGGCGAAGCCGGACCGAAGCCTAGGTCTTTGGCAAAACCAAGCGCGAACTGAAGAACCGTCGTTTCATTCGAAGCGACAGATCCTTGGCCCTCGATAGCGATCGGCAGTTCTATTTTGCCGGCGGGTGAGGTCACGCGAGCATTAAATAAAAGCTGGCCACCGGGCCGCTCCTCAACTGTTATCAATTCGACAGTTGCCATTGTTACTCTCCCACTCGTCACCCGAATCCCTCACCTCGGTTGGCTGGGAATTGCAGTTTTTCGGCTCTAGTTCGGTCGATACCTTGGGCCAACGAGGGGCTCGTTCAAATCAGGCGATTGCGTTCCGCGAGTTCGCGTGCCCGCCTCAGAGTGCCGTCGGTGTCAGCGATCCTGCGCCTTGTTGCTTCGTCGGTTCTAATCGTCAGCCGAGCTGAGATAATCTTGGGTGACTTGGTGACCGCCTCGATCACCAGGGGCGGTGCATCCGGTGTTTTCAAGGTTCTCATTGGTATTATCCTTTCAACTGAATGACTGCAGGAGCAGTCGACATTCGGCGGTTGCTCCACATGACCGGCCCAGAAGCCCTGAACCGTATTGTGGGCCTGCCAATTAGGATTCCCGGCCGGCCACTTCCCGCCGCTTGGCGTCCTGAATGTTCATTTCGCCAACAATCTTTTCCGCCCGGCGCGTCTTGATGCCGACCATCATCTTCTTCTCGAACTCGGCGGGCTGGCCGGTGAAGATGTCGAAAACGGTCCAGCTGTTCGGCTCGTCCATCCGAAGCGCGTAGCGGTTTGCCATGCTCGCATCCTTCTCGTTTTCGCCTCTCCACGAATGCCGACCGAGTTCAGGCTTTTAAGATGACAAAAACCGAGGCCAGCAAAGCGGTAATCCAGAGCGCGACACACACCTTTAAGGCGAATGGACCATATGAAGAGAGTGCCGCACCCATGCGCGTCCCCATCATCAAATTTGCGCTAGTCCGCGCCGTCGCCACACTCAGCTGCGCCTTGGTGCCAAGCTTGCCGAAACCGCGGTGCAGTTCATGCTTGGAGGACACTCCGGATGTGCTCAACATGCCAGGCTTGGTGGTTGGCGCGGCTGTCGGGCGACCAAGCCTTAACGGCAATTTCTTTCGCGTGGCGGAACGGGTTCGCATACCCTTTCTATAGACTGCTTTCCTAGCGATAGATAGGAGAAGCGAAATTATTTGCCAACCCCGCAGATAATTCGTCGAAATAATTGCGGAAACGGGGAAAATTTTGCGTGGAACGAGGAAAAATTCTGCCGCTTTTTGAGCGATGCATTTGAGTTTTTATTTGACCAATAAAATAAAGACGCGGAAGCACCTTGTTCCCAGCGCAATTGGGGCGCATATATAAGTCCGTTGATTTTTGTCGAGGTCATGCGTGAAGCCTCGCCATCCGTATCCGAATTTTCGATAGCGAATGCATTGCGCTGCTCCCGGCGCGGCATCTCGCTACGTTCGTACCCTGAAGATGATCCCGCGCTGACCAAGGATGTACGAGCGGCATCCGAGATTGTTTCGCCGGTTGGCTGGAACTGAAGCAGTCGGCGCATGCGCACGTTTCCGCAGAGAGCCGCAAGTGACCACTCGCACTACGTCGACCGTCGTTCGCTTCAATGCAGCGTTTTTGCTGCCCGGCTTCGATGCGCCGCAACCGGCTAGAGAGTATCGTGTCGATCTTGATGAGGAGGCTCTCGAAAGCGCTTCCCACACCGCTTGGTGCCGCGTGGCCGCGTTCATTCACCTGCCAGCGATCTCCTTGAGGGGGTCCAAGGAACAAATGGTGCAGATTGAGCCGGCATTACTCGAGGCGGCGCTCGACAAGGACCGGAGACAACCATGACCACCCTCATGCAACGCAAAGCACGACCCATCCAGCACGGAGCCCCGGCGCGCCTTTTTGACATCGGACAGGCGGTCCGGTTGAAGGGCGGTCTCGGCGTCGGTCCAAAGACCGGCGAAGTCTACCGTGTCACTCGTACCCTGCCTCCGAGGGGAAACTCGCCGCAATATCGCATCCGCAGCGACGCCGAACCGCACGAGCGGGTTGTCACGGAGGACAGGCTGGAACCGGTCGCCGAAGTATCGCACGGCGGCATAACTCATCAAAAGGACGTTCGGACATGGCCAAGGGACAGAAACGCTCGAACAGAGAGATCAGGAAGCCGAAGCAGGAAAAGCTTCCGCTGAAGCCTGAGAGTGCGTTCGGCCAAATCAAGGGCGCCGGCGGCACCCACGCCCAAAGCAAGAGCAAGGGCTGACGGCAGGATGATCGTGCGCGACGAACTCGGATGAAGGTCGTGATCCAATTCTATCGCACGCGCGTTGCCGACGACGCGCACGCCGTTGTCGGCCGTGAGACCGTGGACGCGGCCGACCTCGACGCGGCGATCGAGATCGCGCGGCTTCTGGCGAGGACACTGAACATGCCCAATGGCCAGATGCCGTCGCCATTGCCGACGCCGAGGGTGCGACGGTCTATTCCAGCGTTATTGCTGCGCAGGGTGACATGGACAAAGGGCCGGCATCATGAACGCCAGCAACCATCGCACCGATGCAGCTCGCGAATTATCCGCTAATCCAGGCGAGGACAATGCGGCCGGCGCGCAGGCATGCGACTTTGGGGATCATCAATATGGCCGCCGCGTCGAAGTCGATCGTTCCTGGACCGTCTATCACGTCTTCACGGGCATTCCAGCGCATGTGAACGGCGCCTCCATGATCGGGCTCAGCCGTTCGGAAGCGACGAGAAGCATGCTGTCCCTCAACTTTTGCAACAGGGAGCGCCGCAAGCAGAGGATCGCCGCGCGCTTCTTCGTTGCTCCCGAGACACCGGCAGATCAGTCATGACGCTCGCGTTCCCGAACCCCACCCGAAGTTTCGATCAGGAGCGTAACGGCGTCTACTTCATCGGTCATGACGGCATGTTTCAAATCCGTTTCTTCATCGAGGCCGAGGCTCTGGCCAAAAACGGCATTGTCCTGGGTGGGAAGGCTAGCGTGGAGACGGCCTATCTTTCGGCATTCGATGGCCTGCGAACCTCCATCCAGCACGTGGCAGGCAAGGTTTATGCGCGCCACCGCCGCGACTCCTACACTTTGACCGCCGCCGATTTCAGGTAGCAGCATCGGTTGCGGTCAAAGCGGGTGAACAATCGACCCGCCGCGCTCGTCTTTCCATACAATTGGGCGTAGGGTGCACGATGGCTGGCAAAAAATTCCGGGTTCCCGTGGTTGTCTATGTCGCCGGTCCGATCGGCTTCACTCTGATTGAATCCGTTGCACAGGCCTCGGATTTCCTGTTTGACCATTGGCCTGGAAATGACAGCCCGGCGTGGACTGACGCGATGAAGTGCTGCGCCGAAGATAGTGCTGCCGATGACGCGAGTGCGGCATTCCTTACCGCGCTTAAGGGTGCGGGGATCGGGTACGACCGCACGGTTGAGATTTACTGAGCTTGGCGAACGACTGCGCGGTTTGAAGCCGCGCGCTGGCCGGGTAGCGATCAGCCAGCATTCGGCGCCTTGCGGACTACCAGATAGGGAGAGTTCGAATGGCGATGAAGCCAAACTATCGATACGAGCGGAGTCAACGAGACAAGGCCAAGGCGGCCAAGAAAGAAGCCAAGCTTGCCGGGAAAGCTGCGAAGGAGAAACCCATAGAGCAGAAAGAGGCGCGAGAGCCTGCTGCTGACGAAAGCTGAGGCATGGCGATGACGCAGCGCGAGACAGACAGCTTCGAAATCGACGTGGAATGTCCCCGTTGCCATCATCAGGCAAAGACCCTCGTCGGCTGGATTCGTACTCACACCCAGATGGAATGCTCCAACTGCGGCGACATCATTGACATTGAGAGCAAAAACTTCAGGTCGCACGAACAGCGCTAGGAAAGCTCTATGATACCGTCCGAGCCGCGGTCGCCGCGCCTAGCCGTTCTGATCGATGCCGACAATGCCTCCGCCAAGATCGCCGACGGGCTGTTCGAGGAGATCGCCAAGATTGGCGAGGCCAGCGTGCGTCGCATCTACGGCGATTTTTCAAGCTCGCGTTCGAAAGCGTGGGCCGACGTTCTTTCGAAGCACGCAATCATACCCCAGCAGCAGTTCGCCTACACAACAGGCAAGAACGCCTCCGACATCACCCTCGTGATCGACGCGATGGATCTGCTCCATAGCGGTCGGTTTGATGGTTTCTGCCTGGTTTCCTCCGACAGTGATTTTACCCGGCTGGCCGCCCGCATCCGCGAGCAGGGCATCGACGTCTTCGGCTTCGGCGAACAGAAGACGCCCGAGAGTTTCCGACAGGCATGCCGGCGATTTGTCTATACCGAGAATCTGCTTCCGTCTGCGCCGGGCAACGAACCTGAGGCGGTATCGAGCGTGAAGCCATTGCAACCGCCCTCAGCGGCCGTGCCGATCATCCGCAAGATTATCGCGCAGATGGAAAGCGAGGATGGCTGGGTTCCGCTCGGTGCGGTCGGCACGCAGCTTGCCAATCTGGCCTCCGACTTCGATCCCCGCACCTTTGGTTTTCGCAAGCTAAGCGATCTCGTCCGCAAGACGAACGCGTTCGAAATCGACCGCCCGGAGGGCGGGACGTTGCGCATAAGAATCAAACCGCAGGCAGCGCGAAGGGGAGGGCGGAAGGCGTGACCGGTACGGCGTAGCTATCCGAGTCCTTGCAGGTTGGCTATTTATCGACCGTCTGGCTTTTCCATGCTCGCCCGGTCCTGTTCGGTGCGCAGCTGGTCGAGCAGATCGATCAAGGCTTCGCCTTCGGGCGAGCCAGGCCCGCGGGCCATGAACGTCTCGATGTCAACCTCGGAGGGTTGACCGCCCGAAGCCCGGTTTGGCTCGTGCCTCACGAAAATCTCATCGCGCTCGCCGACCTTGACGACCAGCCAGCGGTCGCCGTTGGAACTTGTGTAGAATGCCCGTGACGGGTTTGACATGGCGGACCTCCTTTGACTTGTCTGCAAACGGCATCACGCTGGTCGTCTATTCATGTCGGTTGGCCAGGTAACTACCCTCGGCGTGGGGATAGATATATCCCGCGTGTCCCACGGCAAGCCCGCTCCGTTATTGCCCCACCAGGATACCAGCCTCGCGCGCAGCCAAAGCGAACGCCCGCCGAACGCTCGATGTGGGCTTTTTGTCCGCGCTGGCATCGTGGCAAGCCTGGAGCGCGGCGCGATGTGACGGTCCACGCTTGCCCGGCCACTTCCGAAGCAGAAATGACGAGCATTCGTGAACGTCAGTGATGATCGTCTCGGCGCCTTGAGCACTAGCCCGAACAGTCACCGGCTGAGTGAATTTGGGATTTTGCATCGCTGTCCTTAGGGCATCGACGCTTGGATAGCGAGGCAATTCCACGTTCCGCCCCAATTCGCGCGGGACCTCCCAGTTCGCCGTCAAGCCGCTTTGTTGACGCGAGGTGTTTCTCCTGGTCGAGGATCTGCTGAGCAGCTTATGCGTCTTATCGTGCTCGAGCCTCCTTCGCCCATTCCCCCAAAGAGCCGGCCGGGCAATGTCATGGGTGCTCAACCGCCTGGCAGGCCGCCAGCAAGCCGGCATTCGAGGATCGGGCCGCCGACTTCCAAGCGAGGCCCTTCGATAACGTCGTATTTCTCGCCGGAAGTCTTCTTGCCGGTCGACTTGAACACCTGTTCGATTTTCGTGAGCTGACCCTTCGTTTCCTTAAAGTGGTCCTCCGCGCTGGAATTGGCAGGGAGAAAGAGCGGACGCAACGAATGGTTCTGTGTCACCACCCGGCCTGGTGACTTTCCGCCACTCGCGGTGATCGTCCCGCCATCCAGGTCGGATGGTGGATTACGCAATCAGCTGCCGAGTGCCATTCCAGAACCGCCTCGCCAGTTGGAAGCTCGTCCGTCAGTGAAGAATTATGTCCGGCCGCGCCTTGTTTAGAATAGAGTGGGCCTATGTTGCAAATATCGATCTTGGCTGTCGAACTTTGTTTCTAACGCGATACGCGTCTTCGGCGATCTTCTCCTCTCAAAATCGATCTGAACCGTTTGCCGTGTATCTTGCACGGCAAGCAATTTTCTATGGATGATTGAAAGGAAATCGCCATGAATACGGGAACCGTAAAGTTCTTCAACGCGACCAAAGGCTTCGGCTTCATCGAGCAGGGTGGCGGCCAGCCCGACGTCTTCGTTCACATCTCCGCTGTCGAGCGGGCCGGTATGCGCTCACTTGTCGAGGGGCCAGAAACTCAGCTTCGAACTCGTAAAGGACAACCGTAACGGCAAATTCGCGGCCGAGAACCTGCAAGCCGCATAAATTATTGCACTGGCGGTTGACCACGAATGTACTGGCACTGGCCACAGAACGCAAATGAGAGAGGTCAGGCAAGCCCGGCCTTTTTTTCTTTTCCGATTGGGGAGCGCATCATGCGACACCCTGAAATACCGCAAGGAATATTCAAACCCAAGCCGACCGCGATCGAAACGAAGCAGGACGCCACAACCAGGGCAGCCCGCCAAATTTTCGACGGTGAAGACGCCGCGCGAGAACAGAAGACCGAGCGGTTAGGGCTGGCGAGGCTTGCCAGTGAGGCAACAAATACGCACACGCCGGCGGCGAAGAAGCCAACGAACGGGCGTAAGCACGGCTAGCTGTATCAGCGATACGATCACAACAACGGGCAGGAAGTTGCGACGGGTTTGTCAGCCATGCCTCAAGTTCTGCTGTCAGTTGCCGGAAGGTGGCGCATAATACCAGCTTGCCCCCTGCCCAAACGGGGCAAGCCCGGCCCGCCCAACCATGGCTACTGGAACTACCCCAGGCCGGGCACCCTGAGACGAGCCGTTTGCCGGGGCAAAGTCTTAGAAAATTTAATGTCAGTCGCTACAAAGGCGGCGCAAAGTGCGCATCTGCCCTCTCGCTGAACGGGTAAGAGGCCCGGCCTGATACGCCCAAGTCCCGCTGACTTCCCCACCCCAGGCCGGGTCGCCCCAGCTCCACTTGAAGGCGAGCTGCGTGGCCCGGTCAGTCACCCAACCCATGGACTTTCGGGCGCCGGCCTCCAACGGCCCGGCCAAGTCATCTTGGTAGCTGCGACCTCCGGTCTGTCCTCGCTCGCGACCTTGTGAGAGGTCGCGGCTTCACCGGACATAGTTCAAACCCTACGGCTATCATTGCTTCCCGACCTTAGAGGAGATCTTCTCGCGCCTTTTTCGCGCGAATAACTGCACTGTCTGAGCGCGGCCATAAATGCCTCGGCTGCCAGGTCGCATTTGCGCTTGGATGGACCGTTGCTCTGGATCACAATTTCGGCCTGCCTGGTTGTCAGGCCGTGCTTTGCCGCAAACTCGTCTATGTCGGCTTCCGTCCAGCACGACCGCTTCACACCTTGCATCTTAACGAAATCGTGAGAAGCCAACGCGGGGCCGTTCATAAGGTTTCAGATGAATGTCGGGAGCCTCAACTCGGCTGGGCACCAGAGCCGTCTTTCTCGTCGGGCCGCTTATAGGGCGTCGCCACGCTCTTGGTCTCTTTTCGTTCTGCACTCTCGAATGGCGGGCAACTTACATAGCCAGGGCTATGGCCTCGGCTAGACCCTGCCGCCCTCACGCGCCTGAGGCTGTAGAACGGCCCGGCAGTCATCTTGCTTCGGGGGAAGTGGTCGACGCGCCGCCGGGCCGAGGTGGTCGGGGAGTGGGTAGCCAAAACCCCGGACAGCGTTAACCATAGCGTCACGGCGGGCGATGGCAATTGTTGTTTGGGTCAGCCGGCGAAGGCGTGACCGATCGCGAAACCGATACCGATGGCAATGCGCGTAAAGAACTGGCCGGCAGCGTCTAGGGCAATGACGCGGACCTTGGCCCAAATGACAACGCGGGGCTCTCTGAGGGCAGTGGCGATATCATCGAAGATCGCGGCCATAGCAAAGATCCTAGATCGAAACGGATTCGCTGTGAATCCTCCCGTCCTCTGGTGCGAAGACACCAGTTCTTAGCGACTGCTGAAAGAAAGATCGCCGGGCGAGGAACCCCAAATCCTCAAGCCCGGCGCACTCATCCTGATCCCCATCAGGAGTCCGGTGGAGGAACGGCAGTTTCTTTGATGCAAAGCGGATGCCAGCAGTTTGGTCCCGAAGTGAGACAGGCAAGCTACGCTTCTAGGCGTCTGTCTCTAGCGGTTCGTGGCCCGGCTGTTCATGCCAGATCACTTGTCGCAGATCGCGCCAGTCGACCGCCTATCCGCAGACCGGGCACTTGTGGAAATGGTCGCGTTCGTTGACGTATTCCTTGCTGTGGCGGCGGCCGATGATTGGCGGCCCGAGATCGGACAGCTTGGTCACGTCGCCTTGGCCACAACCGGCGTCTCCCTTGTCGGCGGTTTGTAAGGGGTCACCACTCTGACCGTATCGGCATTCACCGTGACAGGAACGCCTAAGTTGATGGTCACTTTGCCTTCGTCTACGCGGGTGACATCGCCTCGCAGCTCGATCTCCTGGCCCTGCTTAGCCTTCGAGATCCGATCAACGATGGAATGGGGCTGCCCATAGGACGGGATCGACACGCTCACTCGATCCTCGGTGACGCGCCTGCGAACTTTGGCTCTAATCGCGACCTCGTCGCCAATGTTGATGCTACCCTTTGCCATGAGTTGAGTCTGGCGCGGCGACTGTCTTCGTCAAGCTTGAGCTAATGTCTACGAGTAGAATAGATTGTGGGTCAGAGATAGCCCGCCGCCAAGTCCTCCGGGCTATCCTTTTCGACAACCCAGAACTGCATCGAAGCTGCAACCAATCACGCGCCCGTGAGTTGCAGGTGAGTGGTCGATCCCTTCGGGGGTGCAGCCGCGCGGTGGCAACCGAAAAAGCCCGTCGCTTACGCTGATTATCCGCGACGGGCTTTTTTGTGGGAACCAAACTGGTCAAGTCGCGTTGCGGACCACTGGGGACTTTTCCTATGGCCGAAACCGGGCAAGAGCTTAGCGACCGCGCGCGGGCACATAAGCAATTGATCGTGCAGTTCCTAACCCGGGAGACCGGCATCACCGAAGCCCAAGCGCGCGACCTCGTAGACATGATCGGCAATGCCCCGGCTTCGCTCCTTCGAGAGGCGCGGTTGCTGAAAAAGCTGTAGCGCGACCCAACAGAGCAGCGCTGCGAAGGCCCGTTAACGGATGCCCGTCACGCCAGGCAACGGGATGGCCGGCATCTATTCACTTTCTTCGTCGGCGGCATGAGAGGGGTGTACGCCGTCGGCTCTATCAAATGATGCAGCCGAGGCGAAGGTTTCAGGGGGAGGGACCAAAGCGTCAGCTCCTCAGAGTTCGGTCGCGCCGGGCGGGAGGGAACAATTCCATCAACCAATCCCGTTGGGTGTCGCGGCGTGTGTCCCCGGCCAAGGTTCACCGGGCCGCGTGGGGGCATTTCCCCCGGAGCCCGTTCGACCCCCCTCAGGCGAGCGGGCTCTTGTTTGCCCGGAATCAGTGCAAGAACGCGGCGTGCGTGATACCGTTACCGTCAATGGCTCTTGCCGATGACATCCGCATGGTGCGCGGGCATGTTAGCCTGGGTAGACGACACATCGCCCAGCAGCGGGAGCACATAGCCCAATTGGAACGGCTCGAATCGCCGATCGCCAAGGCGCTTGAATTCCTCGAACTTCTCGAAACCACGCAGGAGCTTCACGAACTGCATCTATCGCGGCTGCTGGCAAAGGCTGCTGGATGAGAAGCTATCAAATGATGCAGCGAGGCGAAGGTTTGCATACAGGGAGACGCAAGCTTACGGTTAGCTTTCCTATCCATCGTGGCAATCAGCGCCGCCTCGTCTGTCGCCCCGTTCTGGAAGGCTGCGATCAACAAGCTACCCAGCCATTCCCTTTCGGCGGCGTCGGCACTTGCGGGTAATAGCTTCTGGAGCACTGTTTCAAGCATCGCCATGTCGTCGGGTCCGAGAATACTGTTTGGCTGGTGCACCCCCAGGAACCTCTGCGGCCCGGCCCGCTTAATCTAGGTGACACAGGATTATCACGGGTCGGGCCACCCCACCCCTTGAAAAGGTGGGGAGCATTGATCCTGCATCCAAATGAGCGGACTCGCAACTAACGAGATTTGCGACTGAAGTCCGATGTTCCCGGGCACAAGTTGTTCAGCACTCGCCTGAAGGGCGGAACTCATTTGATCGGGAACTGAACCCGGTTCCTGTAAGTTAATGCGCACCGCCGGTAACAGCCAAATGGATATCGGCGGCTGAGAGACAGCTCCCGTCTGCGACTGGAGGCGGCTATGTCCGATGACCCTGTCAATCCCTTCCCGCGCACACTCTATAACAACGACTTTCGGCTGATCGCCGAGACAAGGGAAGCTATCGACCGTTCCCGTCAGAAATTGCGTGAAACCAGGCCGCTGGTTGACCCCCACCGGTTAAGCCCCCTTATCACCCGGAACGCGGTCTCGATCTCTGACACCAGGGATGGATGGCGCGTCGTGGTAGAGGAATGCGGTGTAGGCACGATCAATGCTCATTCCGGGAGCGGGTGCCGGCCTTTAACTTTGCCGAAGCCCAGCTGATGCGGCTTGGTCTTCATAGGATGACGGACAACTGATCATCGGGCGGCCTGCATCCCGCGTTGGCGGAAAACCGGGTGGAACAAAGGCCATTTCCATCACAAAAGTGGGTCGGACAATGGACGACACCGGCTATTTCATGGCTGTTTACAACCGAGACGCTCCGGCTTCGCGCCGAGGGCCAGCTGATAGTGGCTGCCGTCAAGACTGAGCGGGAACGAGCGCAACGAGTCCGACTGGAAATCCAAGCACTCCGCGATAGTCAGATCGCGCCCGGCGGAGGCCCAACCGGTCTAACCACCGGGCATCCGTAGCGGCTGAACACTCCGAGCACCCGCGCGCCTTGTCTGCCACGGCGGGCCTGCCTCGATTACAACGGAAAATTCGGCTGAGAGCGAGCGTTCCGGCGTTTGGGGTCAGAAACCGCGGATTCCTGGAGACGGTATGTGCAACGATTACGAGCAGCACATCGCTTGGGCTGAATACTGCCGCATGATGGAGTCGCTCGCTTTGCAGGGTTCCCAGCCATCAGAATGAACTCGACCTGCCCCAAGCGGACGACCTCCGCATCAACGATCCGGCGCCAATAATGCGCGTTGCCGGCGATGCAATCGAGCTGGCCTCAATGACGTTCGGCTTCCCGCCCTCTGGCCCAAAAGGCGGGCCGGTGTTCAATTTCCGGTCCGAGGGGCGACAACTCGCAAATAGCAAGCGCTGCCTTATACCGGCCTCAGCTTTCGTCGAATTTACCAGAACGAAGCACCCGAAGGCGAAACATCGCTTTACGCTCAACGGCTCCCCGTTCATCGCGATAGCCGGTCTTTGGCGGAGGCGGCCGGCAACAAGCCGCCGTCCTATTGAGCCGGATCGAGAGCTACCCCGAGCTCGGCGACAGAATCCGGATCCTTGCTCTACACTGGGACATTTCGTCGGCAACGCCTTGATCGAAACCGGCGGCTAGACCAGCGCGCCGTCTGCATCAAGGCCGGAGCGATTTAACGAAAAAAAATAGGCCGGTATTCTCGCGGACGCCTTGTCCCCATGGAACCGAGTCTCGCTAGTCGACTTATGAGTGAGGTGGGCGCAACCCAGGGCGACATGGCCAACTTCCGCAAACGAATGTCACCCGGCCGCGAGAACGCAATGAACTCGCGGCGAGCCAAGGCGCGCAACCGCTGCATCATCGTCATCGGCGCCTCGGCGGGTGGCGTCGAGCCTCTGAAAGCGATCGTGAGCGACTTGCCTGCGGATCTGCCGGCGGCCGTCTTTATCGTGCTTCATGTCGGCCAGGTCAGCTATCTGCCGGGAATTCTCGACCGGGCGGGAGCGCTGAAGGTCTCCGTCGCCAGGAACGGTGAGTCCTTCAAGGCCGGCAACATCTATGTGGCGCCGCCTGGCTTCCATCTTCTTCTGCATGACGATCACATGATGCTGCGCCGCGGCCCGCGCGAGAACCTGGCCCGGCCAGCGGTAGACCCTCTGTTCCGTTCGGCAGCGTTAAGCTATGGCGCCAGCGTGATCGGGGTGCTGCTGTCGGGCTCGCTTTCCGACGGGACCGCCGGCTTGCGGGCTATCAAGGCGGTCGGGGGCCTTGCGGTGATCCAGCATCCCAAGGACGCGCTGGTGCCTTCCATGGTGGAAAGCGCGCTGCGTTATGTCGACATCGATCTTTGCGAACCCGCCGCCAAGCTTGGCGGCTTGTTGGGGAAGCTGGCGGCCGAGCCGGCGGGCGAAACCTTGGTGGCCCCGCCAAGGGTCAGGCTGGAGGCCGCAATCGCGGCACAGGAGCATTCGACCATGCAAAAAGCAGATCGACTTGGCCAATTGTCGGTGTTTACATGCCCGGAATGCCACGGGCCGCTGTGGGAGATCGAAGACGGTGACATGCTGCGTTATCGGTGCCATACCGGGCATGCCTTCACTGCAGACGCGGTCATGGAGGCGCAGGCGATCGAGGCGGACGAAATCCTGTGGAGCTTGCTGCGGTCGCATCAGCAGCGGGCGGAGTTTGCCCGGCGCATGGCCGAGCGTGAAAAGGCACAGAACCGTGCCACACTCGCTAACGAGTTCGGCAAGCGGGCGCGGGAATACGAAGCGGATGCCTCCGTCATCGAGCGCATCCTGGAAAGCAGGCGGACACAGGTAACAGGCAATGGCGCAGGCGGCGAGGAAGGCAAGCACAAGGAAGGCACGGACTAGCCCGCCCCAGGATGAGAGAGAGCCCGCGCTGTTCCCCGTCATCGGCATCGGCGCCTCGGCGGGCGGCATCGCGGCGTTGCAGAAGTTCTTTCCGGAAGTGCCGGCCGACAGCGGCTTTGCCTATGTCGTGATCCAACACCTCCATGCGGAGCATGAGAGTGTGCTCGCCAGCATCATCCAGCGCTCAACCGCGATCGAAACGCAAACCGCGGCCGAGGGCATGGAAGTCGAGCCGGACAAGATTTACGTCATCCCGCCCGGTGTCTCGGTGACCATACAGGGCCAGCGTTTTCACATGGCCAAAATGGCCGCCACGCGCGTAAAGCGCACGCCGATCGACGATTTCTTCACCTCGCTGGCGCAGGAGCAGTCGGAGCAGGCGGCCGGGCTGATCCTGTCCGGGACCGGCAGCGACGGCACCATCGGTCTGAGGGCGATCAAGGAGCACGGCGGGCTGACGCTTGCGCAGGCAGGCGCCGAATATGACGGCATGATGCGCAGCGCCGTGCAGAGCGGCATGATCGACATGGTGC